>JALQTL010000336.1 GCA_023260935.1 Paracoccaceae bacterium | reverse complement strand
GCTGTTGCCCGAAGAGGCCAGAAACCCCGCCCGAATGGCCGCCGCCCTGCGCGCGCTGGTGCGCCGCGCCCCGCCGTCAAGGGGCTGGCCCGGCCTGTGGTTGGACGGGCTGGACAACATCTCGGCCCTGGTTGGCGAAGAGCTTGCCCGCAAGCATCTCGCCAGTGCGCCCGCAGAGGAATTGCGGATCGCCACATGACGGCACCAGCCCGGCCACGGCTTGCCGTGGTGGTGAAGGGCTATCCGCGCCTGTCGGAAACCTTCATCGCCCAGGAACTGCGCGGGCTGGAACTGGCGGGCTTTCCGCTGACCATCATTTCCTTGCGCCACCCGACCGACAGGAAGCGCCACCCGGTGCATGACGAAATGCAGGCGCAGATCCTGTATCTGCCCGAATACCTGCACGAAGAACCCGCCCGCGTTCTGCGCGGCCTTTGGGCAGCCCTGCGATGGCCGGGGTTCTGGCGGCTGTTGCCCGCCTTTCTGGCCGACCTTGCCCGTGACCCAAGCCGCAACCGGCTGCGGCGGCTGGGGCAGGCACTGGTGCTGGTGGCCGAATGGCCGCCGGGGTCGGAACGGCTGCACGCGCATTTCATCCACACCCCCGCCTCTGTCGCCGATTATGCCGCGCGCATCAGGGGCATCGGCTGGTCAGTCTCGGCCCATGCCAAGGATATCTGGACATCCCCGGATTGGGAGTTGCGGGGAAAGCTGGCGCGCGCAAGCTGGGCCGTTACCTGCACGGCGAGCGGGCACGCCCATCTTCAGGCGCTTGCCGCCGATGCGGGGCGCGTTCACCTTAGCTATCACGGGCTGAACCTTGACCGCTTCCCCCCCTTTGACACACCCCGCCCCGAGCGTGATGGCAGCAAACCCGATGATCCTGTGCGGATTGTCAGCGTTGGCCGCGCAGTGCCGAAAAAGGGCTATGACGTGCTGCTGCGGGCCCTTGCACGTCTGCCGGCGGATCTGCACTGGCGGTTTGACCATCTGGGCGGCGGCGGCGAACTGCCGGGCCTTCAGGCGCTGGCCGAAAGCCTTGGCATCGCCGCACGCTGCCGCTGGCTTGGGTCCGTTGATCAGAACGAGGTTCTGGCCGCCTATCGCCAAGCCGATATCTTTGCCCTGGCCAGCAGAATCACGGCCGATGGCGACCGCGATGGCCTGCCAAATGTTCTTGTCGAGGCGGCAAGCCAGCGGCTTGCCTGCGTAGCCAGCAACATTTCCGGCATACCCGAACTGATCACCGGGCCGCAGACCGGCTGGCTGGTGCCCCCCGAAGATGCAGAAGCGCTCTCGGCAGCACTGGAACAGGCGATCCGTCACCCGGCGGACCGGGCCGCCCGGGGCAATGCCGCCGAAGCGCATGTGCGCGCGCATCTGGATTACCGCGCCAGCATTGCCCATCTGGCGGATTTGTTCGACCCGGCCTTGCCGGCATCATCCGGGGAAAAAGACGCATGAGCCGCCTGTCGGTCTTCTTTTATGTGCAGCATCTTTTGGGGATCGGCCATCTGGCCCGGGCCAGCCGCATCGCCAGCGCGCTGCGCGCGCGCGGGATGGCGGTCACGCTGGTAACGGGGGGGCTGCCCGTCGCCGGCTTTCCCGGGGCGGATGTGGACCATGTGGCCCTGCCGCCGGTTTCGGTGGGGGATGGCAGCTTTTCCGGGCTGATGGACGACCAGGGAAACCCAGCCACGCCGGCCTATCTGGACCAGCGCCGCGATCTTCTGCTGGAAGCCTTTGACAGGCTTCGCCCCGATATCGTCGTGACCGAGGCCTTTCCCTTTGGCCGCCGCCAGATGCGCTTTGAACTCTTGCCTCTGGTCAGGGCAATCGAGGCCCGAAAGCCAAGGCCGCTGCTGGTGGCCTCGATCCGCGATATCCTGCAACGGTCCTCGAAACCGGGGCGGAACGAGGAAACGGTCGATCTGGTGCTGGCGCATTTCGACCGGGTGCTGGTGCATGGCGACCCGGCCTTTGCCGCGCTGGAAGACAGCTTTCCGCTGGCATCGCAAATTGCACAGAAAGTGTCTTATACGGGGCTGGTCTGCCCGCCCCGGCCCGTGCCTTCGCCCGAAAGGTTCGACATGGTGGTATCGGCAGGCGGGGGGGCCGTGGGCGCCGTTCTTGTGCGCGCCGCGATAGAGGCCGCGCGCCTGCGCCCCGATCTGGCCCGCTGCTGCGTGATCACCGGGCCAAACCTGCCACAGGCCGATTACGACAGCCTTGCTGCCGCGGCCCCGGCTTCGGTGGTGCTCTGCCGCTTCAGAACGGATTTCGCCGCCCTTCTGGCTTCCTGCCGGCTTTCGGTTTCGCAGGCCGGCTACAACACCGTGGCCGATATCCTGCAAGCCGGGTGCCGGGCGCTGCTGGTGCCCTTTGCCAGCGATGGCGAAACCGAACAGACAGATCGCGCCCGGCGCCTTGAGCAGGCCGGGCGCGTAATCATGCTGGCCGAGTCTGATCTGGCAAAGCCCGAAACGGCCGGTGCGGCCATGGCTGATGCCATCGGGCGCGCCCTTGCGCTGCCGCTGGATGCATCACGCCAGCCCGCGGCGACCGATGGCGCCAACCGCAGCGCCGAAATCCTTGAAAACCTTGCCCGCGGGCGTCACACCGCGATCACAGGGTGATCTTCTGGAAATCCCGGGCAAAGAAAGCCCCGGGAAATTCCTTCTGCGCCTGATGTTCCAACAGCAGTAGATCGGCATCGGTGCGATAGGTCGCGTGATGCACGAAACCGATCCGCGCAGCCCCTGCCTTCTGCGCAAGCCTCAGGCCCTGTTCCCATGTGGAATGGCCAAAGTTCCGATAGCTTTCAAATTCGGCATCGGTGAAGTTCGCATCATAAAAGCAAAGGTCGGCACCCTGCATCAGGCCAAGTGCCGCCGGGTCAAGTGTGCCGGGCGTGTGTTCGGTATCAAAGACCATCGCCACGACCCGCCCGCCATACTCGATCCGATACCCTACCGCGCCGCCCGGATGGTTCAGGCTGGCAGTGCGCATCACGACACCCTGGGCCGGGGTCAGCACATCGCCGGGCTGGAAATCCACCGTGTCGACATTGGCACGAAAGACCTCGGGGCCGACGGGAAAGAATGGCTGCCGCATGAAATCGGCGATCATTTCCCGCGTTGTCAGGCCCCTGCCCTGATGCCCCGACCAAAGCCGGGTTGTCCCGTCACACATGTAGAACGGCAGAAAGAACGGCAGGCCGATCACATGGTCATAATGGCCGTGGGTGAAGAAGACATCGATCTTTTGGCAGCCTTCTTCCAAGAGCGCCCGCCCCGCCATCGGAAAACCGGAACCGGCATCAAAGATCAGAACATGGTCGCCGCAGCGCAGTTCGATGCACATGGTATTGCCGCCAAACTGCGTAAAACAGGGCGCGGCAACAGGCAGGCTGCCGCGCGAACCCCATATCTTCAACTCGAACCGGCTGTCATTCACGGCACTGGTCTTTGCCTGCGGCATCCCTTGCGGTCTTCCTCAATGGGCCCCTTGCGCAGATGCCTTGCGCGATTCGGCCAGTTCGGCCGAAAGTTCGGCGGTCGTCTGACTAAGCCTGCTGGCCAGCACCCGCATCACCTCGAACATCATTTCGGGGAAATCCATCATCATCTTGCAGAAGTTTTCCTTGCTGATCCGCAAGGCTTCCACCGGAGTGACGGCCCGCACCGTGGCCGTGCGGGCAATGTCGCACAGGATGGCAATCTCTCCCACAACGGAATTCTCGGACAGTTCGGCCACCTTCACCTCGCCCTGCGGGGTATTTACCAGAACATCGGCCTGTCCGCGCAGGATGACATAGGCAGCATCGCCGTCTTCGCCCTGATGAAACAGCACTTCACCACCGCGGTAAGCCACACGTTCAGACGTGAACGCCAGCAGCTTCAGCTTGGCCGCGGCAATTCCCGAAAACATCGGCACTTGCCGGAGCATTTTCACTTCATCGTTCAAGAGCATGCCAAGCACTCCCGTTTTTCAGGGTTCTTCCTGAAGATTATGACCCGATCATGTCTTTGAAGATACCGTTTCTTTCCAGAAGCGTGTCAAAGCTGCCTTCTTCCACAAGCCGACCGTCGCTGAAAACGGCGATCCTGTCAAAGTGCCGCGCCACGGCCGGGTTGACCAGAACCCAAAGAACACCCGGCCGCTGCCCGGTCTTGCGCCAGCGGTCAAGCACAGCGATCAGCACCCGTTCCTGCGACCGGCTGTCCAGCGTCGAAAGCGGCCGGTTGAACACATAGTAATCCGATTGCCGCACCAGAGCCCGGGCAAGCGCGATCTTCTGGCGCTGCGCGGGGCTGAGCCTGCGGCCACTTGGCCCCACGTCGAAGTTCAGGCCGATGTTCAAGACCTCGCCAAACGTGCCGATCTCGTGCAGCAACGAAATCAGAACGGCGCGAATCTGATCGGCCCCGTCCCGGTATTTCTCGCTGACCTTGCCGAACAGAACATTGTCCAGAAGCGTGCCCGAATCCATGAACCGGGTCGGGTTGTAAAGTTCGATCATGTGCAGCAGGTCTTCCGGGATCGACTCATGGAAGGTCCGCCGGAAATCCACCACCGCGGCCATCAGATCTTCATCGACAAGGCCGAAGCGGTGCCGTGTCTCGATGTATTCGAAGGCCAGAAGGATCATCATGATCCGGTCGCCATCGGTGATCGCGGCGGCCGGATTGTCAAACCTTTGCACCAGCGCCTGATAGGTCGGCAGGTCATCGGCCGTCATCAGTGTCATCTGCCGGAAGAACGGGTGATCGGGCGGAAGATCGACAAACAGCCCGATCACGGTGCGTGCAATGTCCAGCCCGATAAGAGTAAAGCGCTCGAACAACCCGGTGGACTTCAGCAATCGCTGGAAGAACCCGTCATCGGCCAGAATGTCCGCCATCTGTGCCGGTGGGCGGACCCGCCCGAACAAGAGGTTTTCGATCAGCGTGGCTTCGGTGTTGAACGCTTCCGCCTCGAAGGGCACGACCAGTTCGGAAAGGTCACGCTTGCGCAACTCTTCTTGCAGCAGGCTGCGCATGGCAACGATCTTGGCGGCAAGCTCGGGATGGTCTGCCGCGCTGACGGTGGAACGGATGGCAAGATCCTGCGTGTCACGCGTCAGGTCCACGCAATCCAGCACCTCATAGACGCGCTGCATGAGGGCCTCGCGCCCCGAAAGGCCCAGGGCCGCGTAATCAATCCAGTCCCCTTCTGGGTCATAATCAGGGTTGCCCGAAAGGCGCGACTCTTCGCGTTGCCAAGCCGCCATCGGGTGCGGGGAAGGGTTTTCCTGCTTTGGCGGCGTGTTCTTCAGCCCGTAAAGCAGATTGTCCAGAACCGAGCCCGAAAAGAAATAGCTTTCGGCCCCCGCATAGCTGATCGACCGGCCGGAAACCGCCTCGGGCAGGGTCAGAAGATTGCTTTGCCCGGCAGTGACCCGCCCGCTGCTGGGCCAGACCTGACGCGCGAAAACCTCGGCCATCGTATCACTGCCCGATCCGGCCGCCCCCAGCACGGCCAGCATCTCGCCCGGGTCGATGGACAGGTTGACCCGTTCCAGCGCGGTTCCGCCGCCTTCATCGACCACGCCCACCGAAACCGCCGCGAGCGGCTTTTCCAACGCGGGGGGATTGGCCAGCGGGGCCTGGATTTCTGGCTCCATGACGCCATCGATGGCAAACTGCGAAATGACCTGCTGATACTTCACCTCTACATCCTGACGGTTCTGATCCCAGTCGATCAGTTCCTTCAGCGGGCCGGGCAGATCCTTGTAGGCGCCGATCACAGCGACAAGCTGGCCAATATCCAGATGCCCCTTCAGCGCCAGATAGCCGCCAAGGCTGTAGAACAGGAACGGCGTCAGCGAGGCCAGGAAGTTGTTGATGAACTTCACCAGAAACTTCCACTGATAGATATCGAAGCGGATGGTGAAGATACGGCCAAGGCGCGCCGCCACATCGGCACGCTCGAAGTTCGATGTGTCATTGGCGTGGATCGTGCCGATGCCATCCACAATCTCGCTCACGCGGCCGGCAAGCTGGCGGGTGGTCAACTGACGTTCCCGGCCCAGCACCAGAAGCCGCCGGCGCATGCGCGGAATGATGAAGACCTGAAGCCCGACAAGCGTGGCTGTGACCAGCCCCAGCGGCACGCTTTGCACGAAGATGAAGACCAGCGCCGTCAATGCCTGCCCACCCAGCATGGCCGGGGAAACGAAGGCATCGCCGGTAAAGCCGCCCAGCGGCTCTACCTCGTCCTTCACCATGCTGGCGATCTCGGCGCCCTTCATATGCTTGAAGGCCGAAGGCGGGAAACGCAGGATATGGTCCACCAGCGAAAACCGGATGCGGCGCAGCAGACGTTCGCCCAGCTTGCCCTTGTAGGTGTTGATGTAGAACTTGAAGAGCCCGTTGATGATGACAAGCGCCAGAAACACCGCGCTCAGGGCAAACAGCGTTCCCAACCGGTCCAGCGGAATCCCCGGAAACAGCAAGAGCTCCTCGCTCATCCCGGGCAGTTGCACCGACAGGCGCATGAACACCTGTGTGGCGTCCGGGGTTTCGAAACCGGCGCCTTGAATTGGGCCGTTCACAATGTCTTTCGGCAGATTGAACGCCATGAAATAGGGAATCATCGACAGCGCGACAATCACCAGAATCCATGCCTGCTGCATTCTGGTGTGCTTCCAGATGTAGCTGTAAAGCCGCATGTCGAGCATATGTCAGATCCTGTTCGGCAAAGGCGCCCCGACCAGAAAGATGGGACGCCAGCCCTGCGCAGCGGTGGTCGGCCCCTTTGCTTAGCGCGGCGGCCTTGCATTGCGCAAGTTTCACGGCCCGCCGGATGATTGCGATCCATCACGATGCCGGTATCAGCCCGCTGCCGGCAACCGAAATACCCCACCCCCCGCCGCCCCTTTTTCAGGCCCGAAAAACAATTTCTTTCAGGAATCGACCGGGTTGATCGGTCAAAGATTCCACTGCACTATGAATTCACGCGCAGACTGCGCGCTTACATGTGCCAAAGGCTTCGATCATGAATTCGCGTCCCCAGATGACGGCGCGTGAATTTCTGGAATCGATTTCATTGTCTCAATACGCCGACATCTTCGAAGAGAATGATATCGACCCGGAAATCCTTGCCGAGTTGCGTGAAAACGATCTGGTTGAAATGGGCATTCAGTCGCTTGGCCATCGCAAGCGCATTCTGAAGGCCATCTTGTCGCTGTCCGCGGAAGGGGTGGCGGAGACACCGCAACAATCGCCGCCCCCCGCGCCACCGGCAGGTTCGCCGCGCATGGTGGAACCCCTTGCCACCCCGGGGACAGAGCAAAAGGAACGGCGGCAGGTCACCGTCCTCTTTGCCGATCTGACAGGTTATACCCGCCTGACGCGCGAATTGCCGGTGGAAGACCTGCACGCCATTCTGGGCGAGTTCTATGACCGTTTCGGTGAAATCGTGAAACGTGTCGGCGGCACGGTAGACCGGCACATCGGCGATTGCGTGATGGCGGTTTTCGGGGCCCCGGTTTCCTATGGCAACGATGTGGAACGGGCACTGCGCGCAACGCTTGCCATGCACGATGCCATGAAGGACATGACCCGCCGCCATGGCCGCCCGCTTTCGGTGCATATCGGCGTGGCAGCCGGGCTGGTGCTGTTTTCAAATCGGGGTCAGGGCGCGCGATCGCAGGATTTCACCCTGACAGGCGACAGCGTCAATCTTGCCTCGCGGCTGGCCAGCAAGGCGGAAGGCGGCCAGACGCTGGTTTCGCAGGAAATCCATCACATCGTCGGGGATTCGATCCGAAGCGAAAAGGTCGAGGATATCGAAGCCAAGGGCTTTGACGCGCGGGTCGAGGCATGGCGCTTTATCGATTTCGTTCACCACAACACCCGCGCCAATTTTGTCGGGCGCGAAGCGGAACTTGCGATGGCAAACCGCGCGCTGGACGGTTGCCTGAATGGCGGAAGCGGCAAGGTTCTGGTGGTGCGGGGCGATGCCGGCATTGGCAAGACGGCGTTTCTGGACAAGGTCACGGCCACCGCGACGGCAAGGGGGTTTCAGGCCTTCAAGACGCTGCTGCTTGACTTCGGCCTTGGCGATACCGGTTCCGCCATTTCCACCATCGCGGCGCAGCTTAGCGGGCTTGACCCCGGCGCCACGGAAAGCGCCATCCTTCAGGCTGCCGCCGAATGGCAGAATGCCGGCGTTCTGGATGACCGCGGGCGCGATTTCTTTTTGAACATCATGGGGGTGCGGTCCGATGCGGGCGGACTTGCGTTTCTGGATGCCATGGGGGCCGCAGCGCGGGCCGCTGGCCGGCAGGCAACGATCGGGCGGATGCTGGTCGCCTCGGCCCGCAAGGCACCGCTGGTCTGCATCATCGAAGACCTGCACTGGGCCAATGCGGAAACCCTGTCGCTGATTGCGCATCTGGGCATCCGCACCACCGAAGCGCCGATCCTGCTGATGCTGACAACCCGGCTGGAGGGCGATCCGGTGACACCCGCATGGCGGGAAACCGCAGCCCCGGCCGAGATCGAGACGATTGCCCTTTCGCCCCTGAACCCGCGCGAGGCCCGCGCGCTGATCGACCTGAACCACAGCCAGAAGCGCCACCTGATCGAGGAATGCCTGCAAAAGGCCGAAGGCAACCCGCTGTTTCTGGATCAGTTGCTGCGCCACGCCAGCGACATGGCCGGAGAGGTGGTGCCCGGGTCCATCCAAAGCCTGATGCAATCGCGGATGGACAGGCTTTCGGTCGATGATCGCAAGATCCTGTGCGCGGCTTCAGTCATCGGCCAGCGCTTTTCGCTGGAGGCGGTGATGATGCTGGCGGGGATCGAGGTTTACGACGAACGCCCTCTGGTGAAGGCATCGATGATCCGGCCGGTCAGCGGAGGCTTTCTGTTCAGCCATGCGCTGATCCGGGATGCGGTCTATCAGACCATGTTGCGCGACGAGGCACAGGCCCTTCATGCCCGGGCGGCACATTGGTTCAAAGGGCATGACATCTTGCTGGAAGCAGAGCATCTGGAAAAGGCGAAAAGCCCCCATGCCGCCGCCGCCTGCCTTGCCGCGGCCCGCCATGCCGCCGCCGAATTCCGTCAGGAACTGGCGCTGGATCTGGCAAACCGGGGCCTTGCGCTGGACCCATCGGCCGACACCCGGATCGATCTGCTGCTGCTGCGCGGCGATGTGGCGCGCGATCTTGGGCAGGGCGAGGCCTCGTTGGAAGCCTTTCGCACGGCTCTGGCGGAATCCGTCTCTGTCGGGCACAGGCTTGCGGCGCGGATCGGCATGATCTCGACCATGCGGATTCTGGACCAGATGGAAGACGCCGAACGCATCATTGCCGAAGCTGAACAGACAGACCCCACACCGGCCCTGTTGCCGCATCTGTCGAAGCTGCATTACCTGAAGGGATCGCTGGCCTTTCCCAAGGGTGATTTCAAGGGCTGCCTTGCCGCCCATTCGACCGCGCGAGATCTGGCAAAACGGGCCGCCGAACCAGAGCTGGAGGCGCGCGCGCTGAGCGGCCTTGGCGATGCCTATTATGCGCAGGGGCGGATGTTCAGGGCCTATGAAGTGGTCGAGGATTGTCTGGCGCTGTGCGAGATGCATCACCTTACTGCGGTCGAGGCGGCCAACAGGTTCATGCGCGGCACCGTGCGGATCTACATGAACCAGACCGAAGCCGCGCTGGACGATGCCCTGAAATCGGCCGAACTTGCGCGCTCGATCGGGCAGTTCCGGCCCGAAATCGTATCGCGTCTGGTGGCGGGCTGGGTGATGCAGTCGATGGATCGCAGCGCCGAGGCGCGAACGCAGATCGAGCTGGGCCTTGAAGCCGCCGATCATCTGGGCGCCAAGCGGTTCGAACCTTTCCTTCAGGAAACGCTGGTCAGGGCCGCACTGGCCGAAGGCGATGCCGAAGGGGCCCGCTATCTGGCCAGCCGGATGCTGGAAACCGCGCGCCAGTTGAAGCTGATGAATTTCATCGGCCCCTGGCTTCTGGCCACGGCGGCGCTTGCGTCTCCCCGCGATCAGCAGACCGCCCTTCTGGCCGAAGGCGAGGCATTGCTGGCTCAGGGCTGCGTGGGGCACAACTATTTCCGGTTCAACGTCTATGCCGGAATGTCTGCCGGAAACGCGGGCGATGTTGCGGGCCTTCGGCGCTATTGCGATGCGCTGGACGCCTATACCCGCGATGAACCAACCCCCTGGTCCGATTTCTATGTGGCGACCGGCCGGGCCATTGCCGACCAGCTGGACGGCGACACCGGCGCAGCCGAACGGTTGCGCAACCTGCGAAAGACTGCCTCTGCCGCATCGCTGAATGCGGCAGTCCGGCGGATTGATGCCCTTTTGGAATGACATTGCAATCCGATCCAACCATCCATGAAAGGATAGGTCATGACGACTGTTATTATCGGCGGCGGTATAGGCGGTTTGGCTGTTGCGTGGAATCTGGTGATAAAGGCCAAGGCCAAAGGCGTGGACCTCGGCGCCATTCATGTTGTCGAGGCATCAGACCGCTTTGGCGGCAACGTCGATACCTTCGAATTCGATTTCGGCAGCGGTCCGGATGGCAAGGGCGGGATTACCACCTTGTCGCGCTGGGGTGATCTGGGCGTCAACGATTTCAACACCGTCGCCTATACCAAGATCGTCAGCGTGATGAACACGATCGGGTTCAAGGAAGGGATCGATTACAAGAACCTTGAAGATTCCACCTGCTATTACACGGCTGACGGGTCCACCTGCTTTACCGACAGCGGCCCCTGGTGGAACACCCAGATGCCGAAAAGCCTTGCCGCATCGGTCAAGGATTTCATGGATTACGCCGGCAAAGAAGCGCGCGATCCGTCAAAGCAAGGCCAGTATGCCAGCACCACGATCGAGGAATTCATCACCAACAACCAATCCGCCCGCGGATGGGATCCCGACCTTGGGCCAAAGGTCATCTATCCGCGGATCAACGGGATGTATTTCGTATCGGAACTTGGGCCGCTGCAAATGCCGTTTCTGGCGGTGATGCACTACTATGCCATTCAGGAAGGCGCCGGCGCCCCTACGGCGAACCGCTGCTATTTCGTCGGCGGCACGTCGAACTGGATCAAGGCGCTGATGGCCTACATGCAGGCGAAGATGCCGCAGATCGTGTTTCACGGGAATTATCAGGCAGTTGTCGGGCAGGTGGCCACAGCGGGGCAGAAATTCCTTGTGCAGGATGCCGCGCAGAAACAACCGCCCATCCGGGCAGAGCGGGTGGTAGTGGCCTGCCATGCCGATGCAGGCCTGAAGGCCTTTATCACCGGGCTTCCCATCGTTGCCGCACAGCCCATGGCGATGATCGGCTACAACAACGGCATTTCGGTCATTCATACGGACAGCCGGGTAATGCCCCCGAACCAGAATGCTTGGTCCACCTACAACATCCTGATCCGCCCGCCCGAAGCGGCCTCGCTGAAACCCTACATGATCAACTATGTATCGAACCGCCACCAGAAGGACGAAGCCAACCCCACCTACAACCAGTTCGGGTTGCCGCAGTTCTTCGTGTCGATCAACCCACAGCCAGCCATTCCGGAAAACCTGATCCTGAAGGACAGGAACGGCATCCCCGCCGTGGCCAACCTGCGGCACAACAACTTTGATTTCGACACGATGTATGCCCAGTCGCGCATCGACACGGTGCAGGGCGTGAACGATATCTATTACGCCGGCGGCTGGACCCACGGTTCCGGCCTGCACGAAGAGTGCTGGGCACAGGGCGAGGATGTGGCCGACAAGATCGTGGCGCATGTGGCCACCGCCTCTCCCACCGCGCCGGCAAGCCCTGTGGATACCGGCACCTTCATCGGTCGGCGGCTGACCGCGCGGTCTTCGCCGCACGAATAGCCTGCGCGCCAGTGAATGCCTCCGGGGAACACCTGCCCGCCTGTGGCGCGCGGGCGGGCGTCACTTGCGGCGGATGATCGTGATCCCGTCCCAGTCCGGCGGGGGCGGCAGGGCCAGATGGCCTTTGCAGCGTTCCAGATACAGCGCCACCAGCGTTGGCCGCGACGACTGCGCTGCCAAGGCGCGAAAGGCCGCAGAAGCGCCCTGCCAGTCGCGGTCACGGTAAAGGCGCCATGCCCTTTCCCACGCCTCCGCCTCGTCCCTCAGGGCCTGCGGGGTGGCAAAGGCGGCGCCCGGCTCTGCCTCGCCCAGCAATTCGAAGATCGGCACCGGCAACGTGGTTCCCGCCGGCGCAACCAGATCGACAGACCGGAAGACAAAACGCCCCTCGGTCTGGTCTACCACCGCCTGCGAGACCAGAATCTCGGTCCCATAGGTCTTGTTCAGCCCTTCAAGCCGCGACGCAAGGTTCACCGCGCCGCCGATGGCGGTGTATTGCAGCCGCCCGGCAGAGCCCACATTGCCCACCACAGCCCGCCCGCTGTGCAGCCCAAAGCGCGTGCGGGTGGGAAATATCCCCGGCCGGCCGGCAGGGGCGCTGGCATTCAGCGCGGCCTCGGCCTGTTTGCAGGCCAGCACGGCACGACAGGCCTGTATCGCATGATCGGGCACCGAAAGCGGGGCATTCCAGATCGCCATCACCGCATCGCCGATGTATTTGTCCAGCGTGCCGCCATGATCCAAGATGGCCTTGTCCATGGCATCGAAATAGCGCGACAAATCTGCCAATGCCATTTCCGGCGGCAAATGTTCGGACTTGGCGGTAAAACCCTCGATGTCGGAAAACATCATGGTGATGTCCCGCGCCTCGCCCCCGATGCGGACAGACCCTCCATCGGCAAGGATCGCACGGACCACCTCTCGCGGCACATAGGCGGCAAAGCTTTTCAGGCTTTGCTTCATCTTCGAAACGGCATCGCCCAGTTGATCCACCTCGTCGATGCGCGAAGACATCCGGAAATCCCCGGTCAGGTCAAAGTCGCTGATGCGCCCGGCTTCCTGTGCGACAAGCCCAAGCGACTGGCTGACCAGCCGCGACAGCAGCACCGTGACCAGAACCCCAAGAGCACCGATCAGCCCCGAAAGCAGGATCACGCGCTGCGTGGTCTGTTCGATTGCGCCGATGAAATGATCGGCGGGCACGACGACCCCGATGACCGGCCGCACCGGCATGGCCGTGGTCATGGCCGCCATCGACACCAGAAAATCTTCCTCGAAGCCCGGCAACCTGATGTTGGTGACGGTCTCGCCCTGCCCGGCCCAGGCTGCCGCGGCAGCCTTGGTCAGGGGCGTCTGGCCGGTGGGATCACTGGCTTCCGAAGTGGCAAAGATGCCGCCCTGCGGGTCCATCAGAAAGACCTCGCCCACGCCATCCACCCGCACATCCGCCAGCAATTGCGTGATCCGGTCCAGCGTCATGTCAACACCCACCACGGCCTTCAGATTGCGCCCCGGGCCTTCGACGCGGCTGGAAAGGGTGATCCCCGGGCGCCCGATGCTGGCAAAGGTGTAAACCGGCGTCACCGCGCGGGTGGGGCTGTCCTTCGCAGCTTCGAACCACGGGCGGGTGCGCGGGTCGAAATCCGTGGGCCGCGACTGTTCCGACAGCACGGTTCCATCTGCCGCCACGAACTGCACCACATCCCGCCGGTCGGCGGCGGCCCTGATCACCCGAAGCGCCTGAACAGCCCCGGCGGGAACTGGCAGCCGTGCCGGGCCCAGCGTTTCCGCCCCTGGCGGAACGTGCAGCACCTGCACGAACTGCCCGGTTTCGGCGATGCCGTAATAAAGGCTGTAGATCTGGTCCAGCCCGGCCACCTGCGCGCGCATCAGCGCAAGATGGGCCGTCGGGTCCGTGGTGCGGGTCGGGTCAGCCAGAACGGCTGCTGTCAGGTCAACGGCATGGCCCACGGGCGCCAGAATGCCGTCCAGTGCCGCTTCGGTGCGGTGAAGGGCGCCCCGCATCGCAAAACCCGCCGTCTCGATCTTCAACTGCCGGCTGCTGCCCTGAAACAACCAGACCGCCGTGCCCACCACGAAAACGGTCAGGACCGTGAACAGGATCGCAACGCTTGCCTGCAACCTTAGATGCATCGCTTCCCGGCCCCTTTGCCACCCGGCGCCGTCGGGCTGCGCTGGGGCGGCCGACAGGATCGCGGAAACGATAGACAAGGCAGCCTGCCGCGACAAGCAGACTGCCGCGGGCCTCGGCAATGATGTCCCAGTTGTGGACAACATGATAATCCATCCGCACAACGCCCAGATGCGCAGTCGAGCGCACAAAGGTATCTGTGCCGCGCGGGGCCTCTTCGCGGATCCGCAACCCGTATTTCGCCCCAAGCGTGAACTGCTGGTTCAAATCATGGCTCAGCGCCATGTTCAGGATATGGCTGCACTGCTTCGGCCCGTTCACATCCCCATCCACATTGGCATGATCGGCGCCCGGAAGAAGCAGCGTTTCGCGGTCCTGCACTGGGGCCGGGTTATCGCTGTCTTCAAACCGGATCTCGGCGCGCAGACCGGCCGAATAGGCCTCGCCCCCCGAATGGCGGACACCGAAGGAAAGGCCCCGGCGTTTGATCGTGGTGCCATCGCTTTCCGTATTGGTGGCGGCCAGAATGCCCAGATCAAAGCGCCAGCGTCACATCAGCGATACCGGTGGCGAACATCTCTTTCGCCGGAATGGTCACGTCGCGGATGCGGCTTTGCCCCCCGATCCCGATTTCAACGCCGTGGATGCCCGGCGGCATGATGCGCTGCATCACAAAGCCGCGCCGCATGTCGCGGATCACCTCTTCGCCCATCACGGTCACGCGGGTGTCCGCGGGCATATCCAGCCCGGTAACGGTAACGGCCCCGCGACGCACCGGAATGCCGCGCCGGGCGGTCCGGTCCTTGCCCTCACCCGCTGCTACGTTCGGGCCATCCAGTTCTGGCCCTGCCTGCCGGATGGCTGTGCGCTGCAAGGCCAGCGGTGCGGTTTCATCATAGCGCCCGGCGGTGATGCGTCATCGCCTTCGGTATTGGCAGCCGTTTCGCGCCGGATCACCTGACCTTCGTTGGCCTGATAGCATCCGTCGGGCAGCACCCCGGCAACCAGCGCACAGCCCTGAACGCGGGTTTCCGCCGCCAGACCGCTTGCCACAAGAACCATCGCCATGGCCGTGCCGCCCACATGGCGGAAGCGCCCACCTTCCCCGGCCTTATGCTGTGCTGACTCTGCGGCCTCATGACCCGTCCGCTTCATCACATCGCCCCTCACTCATTGTTGCCCGGCACAACATCAAGCGAAATTGTGGCGACCGTTGCCGTGTTCGTCACCGTCTGACCGGCCGAAGTGGCCGAAATCACCGTGACCGGCACCGTGACCTCGACCAGGCCGCCGCGGCTGAAGGTACCCAGCGAGCCGGTGAAAGAACTGCCCCCGCGGCGCCGGTGCAGCTGTTGGTGGTAACCGGGCCAGAAACCACCGCCAGGCTGGACGTGCCGGTCAGCCGCATGTTCGGGGGCAGACTGTCGGAAACCACCACGTCATCAGCCTCGGAAAGGCCGGGTCCGGCGTTGTTGCGGATGGTGACGGTATAGGTCACGGGATCGCGCAGGTTGATGGTGGGCGGCGTGGCAACCTTGCTGACAACCTCGACATCAGCGCGGGTGCACACGGTTGTTGTCTCGTTGGCGGTGTTATTCACGCTGACCGGTTCAAACCCAAGCAGGCTTTCGTCAGAAGAAACACTGACCGAGTTCGTCGCCGTGCCCTTGGCCACGCCAAGGCCGGTTATGGTAATCGTGCGCGTCTCGCCCGCAGGGATGACCGGAAAGGTGCATCCAGTGTGCCGCCCAGCGACCCGACGGCAGGCACCACTCGTACCCACCAGAAACTCCGACCCACAACGCGCCTGCTATTTTGGAGCCGGATTTATCCAAAATAGATCAAAGGCCTACGATATTTCGCTTTTGATTATCTGGCGATTCGCGGTTGTGGCAAACTTACCTGAGTGATCGCGTGACCCTTTGAAACAAATAAACGATTTCTGGAAGGCCCCTCATAGGGGCAGGGTTCAGCGCGTCAGCCTGCCTTCGTCATCCACAATACGCAGAAGGCTGGGCCGCCATGGCCCCCACGCCCACAGCACAAGGTTCAAATCGGGCCCCATATTCCCGCCCATGGCACCCCCACTGGCGCCTTTGGCAAAAGACCGCACCAGAAGGCCGGCAAACCCGTTCGCTTTCAGGTCTTCGGCAAGGCGCTGGTTGGGCGACTTGCCTTCGGCCGCCATCCTTGCCCGCCAATCGTCGGCCCCAAGGCCGGCGCCGGAACTGGCGGTATCAGCCCCTTTCCTCGATTCCGACGATGCGGCCGTCTTCCAGTGTCAGGATGCGGTCGGCCCGGTCAAGGATGCGGTTGTCATGGGTGACAAGCATGGTGGTGGTGCCACGGGCTTCGCCCATGCGTTTCAGCAGGTCTACCACCTCGGCCGCGCTGTCCTTGTCCAGCGCGGCGGTCGGCTCATCCGCCAGCACCAGCGCGGGGCTGGCGACCAACGCCCGCGCCACGGCCACGCGCTGCTTCTGCCCGCCCGACAGGTTGGCCGGCAAATAGGTGGTGCGGTCCGCAAGACCCACAAGGCCAAGCGCATGAGTGGCCGCCTGTTCGGCCACGCGATCTGCCACGCCGCCATGCACCTGCACGCCCATCATCACATTCTGCGCGGCTGTCAGGCTTTCATGCAGGTTATGCGCCTGAAAGATGAAACCCAGGCGGCGACGCAGGGCCACCAACTCTGCCTCGGCCGCGCCGTTCAGTTCTTGGCCCAACAGCCGCACCGACCCGTCCTGAACGGCGCGCAGGCAGCCGATCAGCGTCAGCACCGTGGTCTTGCCCGAACCCGATGGCCCCATCAACACGGTAAAGCTGCCGCGCTTCAGTGTCAGGTTCACGTCGAACAGCGCCTGCTTCTTCGCCTCGCCACTGCCGAACCAATGGTTCAGCCCCTTCACATCCACAATGCCTTCCCGGTTCATCGCGGCCCCTCAGAACAGATCGGCCGGATCGGCTGCGGACAGCCGGCGGGTGGCGATGGCGCCCGAAACCGCCGAAAACAGGATCGTTCCCAGAAAGACGCTGACCGCCATCGATGGCGTCATGGCCAGCGGCAGGGTGGTGATCTTGCCCATCACCGTCAGGATGGTTGTCCCCACCATCAACCCGGGCACAAAGCCCATGATGCCCAGAACGAGCGCCTCTTCGAAGACGATGCCCAGAAAGAAGCGCGGCCCGTATCCCATGGCCTTGAAGGTGGCGTATTCGCGCAAATGGTCGGCAACGTCGGTGGACAGCACCTGATAGACGATGACCAGCCCCACCAGCACCCCGATCAGCACGCCAAAGCCGAAGATGATCCCCGTAGGCCGCTTCGTCTGCTGATAGCGCAGGTCTTCCTGCGCGGCATCGGAAAAGCTGCGGATGCGCAGGGACGGGTCGGAAATCAGCTTGTGCAACCGCGCCACTGTCAGGCCCACATCGGCGCCCGGCCGCAGGGCCAGCAAGATGTGGTCAGGGGCGGCCGATCTGCGGGCCGGAAAAAGCGACAGGAAGGTCTGGTCCGAGGCCAGCATATAGCCATCCCCCCCGAAGCCCCCGCCCCCCGCAAATGTGGCATAGGCAGTCAGGGTCCGCCCCTGGCTTTCAAAGGAAAGCGGTGATTGCGGACGGATCGCCGCAGCCTCCTCGCGTGCAAGCCCGCGTGCCAGCCGATCAAGGATAACCGCATCCTGCACCTCCAACAGCTTCAGATCGCCGGCGATTTCCGGCACAAGGAATCCCGGCTTCGCCGGATCTACGCCAAAGGTCGTCAGGCTGATGTCCTTTTCACCGCGGTCCCAAGGAACATTGGCGATGAAAAGACCCATGCCATCGGTAACATCCGGGTCTGCCATGGCCTGCAACAGCCATTGCCGCGCAACGTTGCCACCATCGGCAAGCGCATTGGCATCACCGGCCGAGATCATGATATCGGCCTGAAAGAAACCATAGGGGCGCAAGGTTGCAGCCCCCATGGAGTTCATGATTCCAAGCTGCACAAAGACCAGCACATTGGCAAAAGCCACACCCGCCAGCGCCGCGGCAAAGCGGGTGCGGTTATGCGTCAGTTGCAGCCAGCCGATCGGCAGCCGCCCGAACAGGGCCTGCAAAAGGCGGCTCATGGCTGGGCCCGGACGGTGGTGTCGATCCGGCCGATCACCTCCAGATTGGTGAAGCGGGCCGCCATGTCAGAGGAAACCGCATCCAAGGCCACCAGAACACGGATCACCCGGGCATCCTTGTTTTCCGCGGCATCGTCCGAGATCAGCCCCTGCCGCCCCACGGTCAACCCGATGCTTTCGACCCTGCCCTGCAAAGTAGTGCCAAGGGCAGCGGCAGCCATCTCGACGGGCTGGCCCGGCCGGACGGCGCTGATCCGGTCCTGCCAGACCTCCATCTCGGCCATCATCTGGCCGGTGTCGCCCATATCCATGATGCCGCCGGCCGGGGGGCGCTGGCCGGGAGTGGCATGAATATCAAGGATCGTGCCCGCAATCGGGGCCACGACATCTGCCCTTGCCAGATCAAGCCGGGCACGGGCCAGATCGGCCCGCGCCGCATCCACATTGCGGTTGGCCACGATCACATCAGGCTGATCATCCAGCGCCAGTGCCGAAAACCGCGCCAGCGTCGCCTCGGCCCGGGCAACGGCCAGTTTCGCACCCTCGGCCGCGGTACGCACGGAATCCAGCGTGGCCTGCGTGGCAACGGCACGGGAAAAGAGTTCCTCGGTCCGCGCCAGCGTCGCCGCAGCCTCGGCCGCGGTGGCCACGGCCTGATCCAGTGCGGCCTGCGCCTCGTCCCGGCTGGCCTGAACGGCGGCGCGGGTCTGCATCAGATTGGCCTCGCGCACGGCAAGGTTCGCCTCGGCCATCAACACGGCGCCTTCCAGCGCGGCGCGGTTATCCAGCCGCGCCAGAACCGCGCCCTTTGCCACCTTGTCGCCTTCGGCCACCAGAACCTCGGCCACCCGGGCATCGCCTGCCCCGTAAGGCGCCGCCACGACCGAAACATCACCGCGCGGCATCACGCGGGCCAGCCCCACCACATCTGTGGGCAAGAGCGTTTCAGCCATCTTCGGTGGCAACTCGATCTGGGGTGGCAATGCTATCGGCGCATCTGCCCCGGCGCCGGGTTGCAGCCCCGTCAGGGCATAGAACTTCTGCAATGCGGGCGGCTGAAAATACATTCCCAGCACCGCCCCCGTAAACATGAATACCGGCACCAGCAGCACCAGAAGATACCGCTTGCGAAACCAGCGCCGCCGGGGAAGGTCCGTTTCTGACGGCAGGTTCAGGTCAAGCGGCAGGTCCGGCGCGGCATCTTTGGTCATGTTCTGGAACCTTTGACAAAGGGGGAGGGCGTTGTGAACAGGCGTGGCCCCACCCCCTGTGCACAAGGCGCGACTTCCTTGAACAGGTGGGCGGCATATCGATCCGCATGGCGGTTCCAAAAGGCTGCCCCGTCGGTCATGTCTTGCCCGATTGAAAGGTGGTGCTTGTGGCAAAGGGGCATGCGGCGAAGGGTTGGCCTTGCAGCCCGTTCAAAGCCAGCGGCAGAGGGTTCGCCCGGGCATTGCTGACACCGGCGGGAAGGTTGGTCTGGCTGGCACGGCGCATGAAGTTTCCATTCCCGCTTCGACTTCGGGTTTCTTACACAATCGGCTTGGAGACAGACTTGATCCAGATCACGGAAGGCCGCCTTTCCCCCGGCACGCATCCATAGGGGCTGACCGCCGCGGTCGAACCGGTGAACGATCCCGCGCGGGTTCCTGATGCGCATTGTTAAGATCTGAATGATCCTGTCCTTTCATTTCCGGCAGCTCTGTTGAACCCGGCATCGTGATGCTGACGATCTCGATACCATTCATTGATGGTCAAGGTGACCCGCGCACGGATGGCAGAAGTGCTGGCTCGTGGTTGTTACCGCGTGACCTGCACGGAACGCGGCCCGGTTCAGCCCTTGCCATATCCCCCCCAGGGGGATATCGGTGGATCATGGCAGATCAGCACATCCACGCAAGCCACCCCGCCATAACCATGCGCCTGAAGCGCGCAGAGGGACATTTGCGCCGGGTCATCGGGATGATCGAGGAAGAGCGCCCCTGTATCGATCTTGCCACCCAGCTGCATGCCGTTGAACGCGCCGTGGCCGAGGCCAAGCGAGCCCTGATCCATGACCATATCGACCATTGCCTGACCGGAGAAGGCGACCATGACCTATCCGAGATCAAGGCTTTGACCAAGCTGCTTTAGATGCTGTCGACCCTGCGAAACCCGACCTTCCGCCACCTGTTTGCAGCCCAGATCGTGGCGCTGCTGGGCACCGGGCTTGCCACCGTAGCGCTTGGCCTGCTGGCGTGGCAACTGGCGGGCAATCGTGCCGGGGCAGTTCTGGGCACAGCGCTGGCGATCAAGATGGTGGCCTATGTCACGCTGGCCCCGGTGGCGGCGGCACTTGCCGAACGCCTGCCGCGGCAGGCCTTTCTGGTAGGGCTGGACGTGATCCGCGCGCTGGTGATCGCCGGACTGCCCTTTGTAACAGAGGTCTGGCAGGTTTATGTGCTGATCTTCCTGTTGCAAGCGGCCTCGGCCGGGTTCACCCCGGCCTTTCAGGCGGTCATCCCCGATGTACTGCCAAAGGAAGACGATTACACCAACGCGCTGTCGCTTTTGCGGCTGGCAGAGGATCTGGAACAGCTTGCTTCCCCCATGATCGCTGCGGCCCTGCTGACCGTGATCAGCTTTCCCGTGTTGTTTGCCGGGACGGTCGCGGGATTCCTCGGCTCGGCGCTGTTGGTGGTGACGGCCCGGCTTCCGGCCCGCGCGATGGGCGAGCCGGGGCATTTCTGGGCCGATGTCACCAAAGGCGTCCGCATCTATCACCGCACCCCGCGCCTGCGCGGCCTGCTGATGATGGAAGCGGCGGTCGCTGCGGCTGGGGCCATGGTCTATGTCAACACCGTGGTGCTGGTGAAGGCTCGTCTTGGGCTGCACGAGGAATCGCTGGCAATCGCCTTTGCCGGCTTTGGCGCGGGGTCGATGCTGGCGGCCTTTCTGCTGCCGCGCCTGTTGCGCCTGATGGCTGACCGTTCCGGCATGATCGGCGGCGCGGCGATCATGGTGGCGGGGGTGGCGTTGGTGCCGCTGGTGGGCAGCCTTGCCACGCTGGTGGCGCTGTGGGCCGTGATAGGTTTCGGCTTTTCGCTGACACAGACACCAATCGGGCGGATCATCAACCGATCTGCCCGGGTAGAAGACCGCGGCGCGGTCTTTGCCGCGCAGTTTGCGCTTAGCCATGCCTGCTGGCTGGTAACCTATCCCTTGGCAGGCTGGGTGGGGGCCTCGTTCGGTCTTGCCACGGCGGCGTTGGTGCTGGCGGTGATCGGGGCGCTGGCGCTGATGACCGTGCTGGCGCTATGGCCCGCCCACGACCCCGAGGTGCTGAAGCACGATCACCCCGACTTGCCGCATGATCACCCGCATCTGCAAGAGCATGGCCCCGGCAAGGGCCATGCCCATGTCTTTGTGATCGACAGTCTGCATCCCCGCTGGCCCGGCGCTGCGTGACGGGATGCTGTCGCTGACCGGGCTGTTTCTGGCCGCCTTTCTTGCCGCAACGCTGATCCCCGCCCAGTCCGAGGCGGTTCTGGTGACGCTGCTTCTGGCCAAGGCTCAGCCGGTTTGGCTGCTGTTGGCGGTGGCCACGCTGGGTAATGTGCTGGGCTCGCTGGTCAACTGGGCGGCAGGGCGCTTTCTGATGCGGTTTGCGGGGCACAGGCGGTTTCCCTTTACCCCCGCCCAGATGGCCCGCGCGCAAGGCTGGTATCAGCGCTGGGGCTGGTTCAGCCTGTTTGCGTCATGGGTGCCGGTGATCGGTGATCCGCTGACGCTGGCCGCCGGAATCATGCGCGAACCCCTCTGGCGGTTCCTGATCGTGGTCACGCTGGCCAAGTTCGGGCGATATGCCATACTGGCGCTTCTGGTGGCGAACGCCTCTGCCTGAAGGGCCGCCCGGGTGGTTGAGCCTGCGGGCAATGAATGCAAGACTGCACCGCGTTCAGGACTTTACCTGCGGATCAGGGGGAACGACATGCGAAATCTGGCCTTGGCCTTATGTGCGGCGGCAATTGTCTCTGGCTGTGTGGCCCCCGGCGCGGGAACCGATGATCGTCCCGCACCCTTGCCCGAAGCCGTGGTGGCCCTTGCCGATCCGGCGCAGGATCTGGCCTCGGCCCGTCTTCTGCCGGAAGACAGTTGTTACTGGTATGACCATGTTGGCCCGGTGGAAACCACGACACTGCCCCTGCTGACGCGCGACGGGCGGCCGATCTGCACCGCAAAGCCCGGCTAGCCCGCCGGGAAGCGGCCCTAGCTTTGGGCCGCCAATGCCCGTTCTGTGGGGTAAAGATGCGCGGTGACACCGGGTGAGACCCTGTCATACAGATCTATCACATGGGCCATCACCATGCGCACGCAGCCTGAACTGGCCCGCGACCCGATGGATCGCGGATAGGGCGTTCCGTGGATGCGCAGATAGGTGTCGCGGTTGCCGACATACAGATAAAGCGCCCGCGATCCCAAGGCATTATCGGGACCGGGAGGCATGCCATCGGCATATTTCGCGTAAATCTCGGGCTCACGCTCGATCATGTTCTGCGTGGGCGTCCAGCGGGGCCACTTCGCCTTGCGGCGCACGGTATAGACGCCAGGCTCGTACAGGTCGTCCCGGCCGATCGCCACGCCATAGCGCAGGGCCGTGCCATCAGACTGAATGTGGTAAAGGTAGCGCGCCACGGCATCGACATGGATGTCACCGGGGGTCAGCCCCGGGTTCGCCTCGACCAGACGAGGCAGAAAACGCGGATGCAGGCCCCAGGGGTTCGACCGTGCCAGATCGAAATCGGGCGGCGTCACCTGTGCATCCCATGCCTGCCACTGCGCCTGCTGCGACAGGCCCTGCGCCTGTACGGGCAGACCGATGGCGGGCGAAAACAGCGCGGCGCTGGTCAGGATGAAATGGCGGCGTGTCAGCATTGGCGGCTCCATTGGCTGGTGCCCGGATCGGACAACTTGGTCTGAGGGGCCCGATACCCCGATTTTCCGGGGTTTCCGAGTCACGAATTCTTTATTGCGCTCCTGTGGGACCAACGCGCGCCGCGCCTTGCGGTTCCCTGGCGCAGACCCCCTTGGCGGTGTCGCCACATCTTCTTGGGGACAAGGGATGAATCCCTGTTGCCACGGGAAGAATCTGCAGTCTATTGTCACAAAACTGTCATAAAAAATTAAAAAACCGGGCCTGACACCCTCGACTGCACTCTGGGAGGAGTATGATGAAAAAACCTGCTGTGGCGACGGCCGTGCTTGTCGCAACTACCAGCCTTTCGGCAACCGCCGCACTGGCCGATCTGAACCTTTATTGCTCGGCCCAGGAAGAATGGTGCCAGATCATGGAAAAGAGCTTCGAGGAAGCCACCGGCATCGACGTGGCGATGACCCGCAAATCCAGCGGCGAAACCTTTGCCCAGCTTCAGGCAGAAGCCAGCAACCCCAAGGGCGATGTCTGGTGGGGCGGCACGGGCGATCCGCACCTGCAGGCAGCCGAAGAAGACCTGACCGAACCCTATGTCAGCCCGATGCGCGACCAACTGCACCCCTGGGCCATTGCCCAGGCAACCAGTGCCGGCGACAAGACCATCGGTATCTATTCCGGCGCGCTTGGCTTTGGCTACAATTCCGACATGCTGGCCAAGGCCGGCCTGCCCGCCCCGGCCTGCTGGGAAGACCTGACCAAGCCGGAATACAAGGGCATGGTGCAGATGGCCAACCCGAATTCCTCGGGCACCGCCTATACCACGCTGGCCACCATGGTGCAGCTTTTCGGCGAAGATGGCGGCTTTGACTACATGAAGCGGCTGCATGCGAACATCAACCAATACACCAAATCCGGATCTGCCCCGATCAAGGCGGCCGGTCAGGGTGAAACGCTGATCGGCATCGTCTTCATGCACGACGCCGTGGCGCAGACAGTGGCCGGCTTCCCCGTTGTCACCGTCGCCCCCTGTGAAGGCACAGGCTATGAGATCGGGTCGATGTCGATCATCAAGGGCGCGCGCAACATGGAAGAGGCCAAGAAATTCTACGACTGGGCGCTAAGCGTCGAGGCGCAGAACCTTGCCCTTCAGGTCAACGCGTTTCAGGTGATGTCGAATGTTGGCGCCGCCAAATCCGACAAGGCGCCCGACATGGCCGCTCTGAAGCTGATCGACTACGACTTCAAGACATATGGCTCGTCTGACGAGCGCAAGCGCCTGCTGTCGAAGTGGGACAGCGATGTGTCAACGCTGCCGCAGTAAGACCATTGCGCACAGCAACCGCTGAAAAGACATCTCACCCGGTGCTGATCTTCTGGATCGTAGCCGGGTGGGTCGGCTATTGCTTGCTGCCTTGGTATGGGGTGGAAAAATTCTGGTCGCTGGAATGGCTGCTGGATGGCTGGCCACTGGACAAGGACTATGCCCCGGCGGCTGTTCTGGTGGCGATGGGGCAGAAGCTGTGGCTCTTGCCCATGGCGCTGTCTCTGATCGCGCCGTTGGCGGTGATGGGGCGGCGCAAATCCGACCCGGTCTTTGCCCGTGTGCTGATTGTGGCCGGCGCTTTCGGTTTTGGCTGGCTCGTGGCACAGGGCCTTGGCATCGGCTTGCGCGGCTTCACCGCCCCTTGGCTGGAGGCACTTTTCGGCCCGCTGGAAGACCGCCAGTTCGGCATGGGCTACGGCGCGATGATCACCGCCACGGCTTTCTTGTTCCTTCTGACCACCGGCATTGCCGCGCGCGGCGCGGTCAATGGCGATGTCTTTGTGATGTCTGCCATTGGCGGGGTGATCGCGGTTGTGACCATCTTTGTGTTCTTTCCCATTGCCAAGATGTTGATGGCTGCCTTTGTCACCGATGATGGTGGCTATTCGCTGCTGGTGTTCTTTGCCAAATTCTTCGATGCCCGCATCTGGGGTCTGGGCTGCCTTTCCGGCGGCCGCTGCGGCGTGGCGTGGAATTCGCTGTTCCTGGCCGTTCTGGTGGGCGTGCTGACCACCCTTCTGGGCCTTGCCTTTGCGCTGGTGCTGACGCGGTCGGGCTTTCGCTACAAACGGGTCTTGCGCGCGCTGACGGTGCTGCCAATCATCACGCCCCCTTTCGTGATCGGGCTGGCGATCATCCTGCTGCTGGGCCTTTCGGGCACGGTGACAACCACGGTGGCCGAAATTCTGGGGATAAGCCCGACGCGCTGGGTCTATGGCCTGCCGGGGGTTCTGATCGCGCAGCTTCTGGCCTTTACGCCCATCGCCTTTCTGGTGCTGATCGGTGTCGTCGAAGGCGTTTCGCCCAGCATGGAAGAAGCAGCGCAAACCCTGCGGGCCAGCCGCTGGCAGACTTTCCGCACCGTTTCACTGCCGCTGATGCGGCCCGGGCTGGCCAATGCCTTCCTGCTGGGGTTCATCGAAAGCATGGCCGATTTCGGCAACCCGCTGGTTCTGGGCGGCAATTTCGACGTGCTGTCGACCGAGATCTTCTTTGCCATCGTCGGCGCGCAATATGACCAAAGCCGCGCCGCCATTCTGGCGGTTGTCCTGCTGGGCTTCACTTTGGGCGCCTTTTACCTGCAACGTTTCTGGCTGGGCAAGAAAAGCTATACAACCATCACCGGCAAGGGCGATGCCGGCGTGCATCCTGCCATGCCGCGCGGGCTGGCCATTCCGGTCTATGCCGTGGTGGCGCTGTGGTCGACCTTTACCGTCGTCGTCTACGGGATGATCCTTTACGGATCGGTCGTGCAGCTTTGGGGTGTCGATGATACGCTGACCTTCAAGCATTATCTGACCGCCTTCCGCGTGGAATGGGGGGAAGCGGGCCTGCGCTGGACCGGTTCGGCATGGGACAGTTTCTGGACCACGATCCTGATCGCCACCCTTGCTGCGCCCTTGACCGCAGCGCTTGGCCTGATCACGGCCTATCTGCTGACGCGGCAGAACTTTGCCGGCAAGCGCGCCTTCGAATTCGGCACCATGCTGTCCTTTGCCATTCCCGGCACGGTCATCGGCGTGGCCTATATCCTTGCCTTCAACGTGCCCCCGATTGAAATCACCGGCACCGGGCTGATCCTTGTCATCAGCTTCATCTTCCGCAACATGCCGGTGGGCGTGCGTGCCGGCATCGCGTCGATGAGCCAGCTGGACAAATCGCTGGATGAAAGCAGCCTGACGCTGGGCGCGAATTCATGGCACACCTTCCGCGCGGTGATCCTGCCCCTGCTGCGGCCCGCCATCCTTGCCGCACTGGTCTATAGCTTCGTGCGCGCGATGACGGCCATTTCGGCGGTGATCTTCCTTGTCTCGGCCCGCTATGACATGGCCACCAGCTATATCATCGGCCGGGTCGAGAACAACGACTACGGACTGGCCATCGCCTATTCCACAGCCCTGATCTTCGTGATGCTGGCTGCCGTGGGACTGTTGCAACTTATGGTCGGGCGCACCCGGATCGGGCGCCGCACCAGCCATGCCGAGGGACACTGAATGACAGCCATCAACGCCAAGGCAGCCTCTGTGCGGTTCGAAAACGTGTCAAAGGTCTATGGCCGAAGTGTTCGGGCGGTGGATAACATCAACCTGGACGTGGCCGCCGGAACGCTTGTCACGCTTCTGGGCCCATCCGGCTGCGGCAAGACCACCACGCTGCGAATGATCGCCGGGCTGGAAATGGCCACCTCTGGGCGTATCCTGATCGGCGACAAGGATGTGACCAAGCTGCCCGCCACTGACCGTGACGTCTCGATGGTGTTCCAGAGCTATGCCCTGTTCCCGCATATGACCGTGATGGAAAACGTCAGCTACGGTTTGAAATTTTCCGGCTTCGACAAGGCGGAAACACAGGAAAAGGCGCAGGCCGGTCTGGGGCTGGTGGGGTTGAAAGGCTATGACGACCGCCTGCCAAGCGAACTTTCGGGCGGCCAGCAGCAACGCGTGGCCGTGGCCCGTGCGCTGGTTCTGGAACCGCAGGTTCTGCTGTTTGACGAGCCCCTGTCAAACCTTGATGCCAAGCTGCGCCGTCAGGTGCGCGAAGAAATCCGCGAGATTCAGCAGAGCCTTGGCCTGACCGTCGTATATGTGACCCATGATCAGGAAGAAGCACTGGCGGTATCGGACGAGATTGTGGTGATGCGCAACGCGGCCATCGCGCAGAAAGGCTCCCCGCGCGATCTCTATGAAGCCCCCGCCGATGCCTTCGTGGCCGATTTCATCGGTGAGGCGAACCTGATCCCGGTCGAAATCACCGCGTTGGAAGGCGATACCGCCACCGTGCGCATTGCCGATTATACCCACCGCCTGCCCTCACGCGGGTTGGCCTTGGGCCCTGCCATGCTGGCCGTCCGCCCGTCGCGGATGCGGCTGGTGGCAGGCACAGGCGACGGGGTTTCCGCCGTGATAGACAAGGCCACCTATGTGGGCAGCCGCATGGAATATACCGTAACTGCCGCTTTCGGCACGGTCTTTGCCGTGCTGGAAGATGTGGTCACGCCGTTCCGCCCGGGTGATGCCGTAACCATTTCCTTCGCAGCATCAGGGCCCGTGCTCATTCCCGCCGGTCAGACATCATAGGCCGCCTTGGCCAGCGCCTCGATTTGACCGAAGACCGCCGCCCCGCCCACAACGACCCGGCCGCCAACGGCAATCGCCTCATCCGCATTCACCGGCCAGACGCTGCCGCCCGCTTCCGCCACGATCAGATGACCGGCCAGAAAATCCCAGGCGTTCATATGCTCTTCCAGATAGCCCAGTATCCGCCCTGTCGCGACATAGGCCAGCGACAATCCGCCCGACCCGTTCCGCCAGAAGACAGTGCCCGCATCCGTGCAGGCGCCGACCAGCCGCTTGATCCCCTCGGGCGCGGTGCGCCCGGAAAAGCCGATGCCGACAGACCCGTCCCGCAGACTGGTCTTGGCCGTGCAGCGAATGGGCCTGTCATTGCAGAAAGCCCCCCGCCCCTCGGCCGCGTGATGCATCTCCTGATGAACCGGATCATGCACCACGCCCACCACGGTGCGCCCCTGATGCACACAGGCAAGGATCACACACCATTGCGGAATGCCGTTGATGAAATTCGTCGTCCCGTCGATCGGATCGATCACCCAGGTATAACCGCTGGCGCCCGGTGTCGGCGCGCCCTCTTCCCCTACGATGCCATCCTCGGGAAAAGCCTTGGCAAGCGCCGCGCGCACCGCAAGCTCCACGTTCCGGTCGGCCTCCGAAACGAAATCCTGATGCCCCTTGATGTCAATCGTCAGCTTGTCCCACTTCCTGAAATACTCAAGGGCAAGCGCACCCGCCTCTTCGGCAATACGGCAGGCGGCAGCGTGGCGGGCGTCGATATGGGGCATTCGGGCGATCTCCTGTGTCACGGGCCCGACCCTATCAGGACGTCGCGCCGGAAGGAACGGGCCGCATGACGCTCAGCACCTGCCAGGCGGCAATCTTTGACCTCGACGGCACCCTTGTTCACAGCGAACCCGCTTGGGAGGAAGCCAAGCGCCGCGTCCTCCACGCCATCGGCATATCGGTGCCGCAATCCACCTATGATGCTTTCGTGGGCCGCGGCCTGCGTGGCTTTCTGGGCCACGTCCTGGGCCCCGATCTTACCGAAGCGCGCCGAACGGAACTGGCCAACCGCATTGGCGCCGAAGCTGATATCCTTTTGCCCATCCTGCGCCAGCCGGTGCCGGGCGCGGCGCAATCGGTCAGTCGGCTGGCCGGGCTTGGCTTGCAGATCGCTGTCTGCTCTTCCTCTCCCCGCCGCCACATCAATGCCGCCCTTGACCAGTTGGGCATTGCCCCGCTGGTCAAGGTCATCGTCTCGGGCGCGGACCTGCCACGGGGCAAACCCGATCCCCTCCCGTATCTGGAAGTGCTGCGCCATCTGCGCCTTGACCCCGATAAAGCCTTTGCCGTGGAAGATGCCCTGCCCGGGGCACAGTCAGCCCATGCCGCCGGGCTGGCCGTCATCGGCATCGGCCCTGTCGCGATGACCCCCGCCTTCCTGCCGCTAAGCCGGTTCCGGGTCAGCAACTTTCAGGCTTTTGACAAGCTGTTCCCCACCAACTGACCAAAACCCCGGCGTCATTTGGCAAAGGCCTTTTGAAGCGACCAAAGGCAGGGGGCTGGACAGGGCTTGCGAACCATGCAAAATTCGACGCTTTCTGATTGCAGATGTTCCACGAGATGGCGAGGCTGGTGAATACGACGGTGAGAACACTGCTGCCC
>JALQTL010000308.1 GCA_023260935.1 Paracoccaceae bacterium | reverse complement strand
GGGAAGGTGTGGTTTTCGTCGGCCCCCCCAGCCCGGCCATCGAAGCCATGGGCGACAAGATCACCTCGAAAAAGATCGCCCAGGAAGCCGGCGTTTCCACTGTTCCGGGCTATATGGGCCTGATCGCCGATGCAGACGAGGCGGTCAAGATCTCGAACCAGGTCGGGTATCCGGTGATGATCAAGGCCAGCGCCGGGGGCGGCGGCAAGGGCATGCGCATCGCCTGGAACGCGGAAGAGGCGCGCGAAGGCTTCCAGTCGTCGAAGAACGAGGCCGCCAACAGCTTTGGCGATGACCGCATCTTCATCGAAAAATTCGTGACCCAACCCCGGCACATCGAAATTCAGGTGCTGGCCGACAAGCACGGCAATTGCGTCTACCTGCACGAACGCGAATGTTCGATCCAGCGCCGCAACCAGAAGGTCATCGAAGAAGCGCCTTCGCCCTTCCTTGATGACGCGACCCGCAAGGCCATGGGCGAACAGGCCTGCGCCTTGGCCAAGGCGGTGGGATATACCAGCGCGGGCACGGTGGAATTCATCGTGGACGGTAACCGCAACTTCTATTTCCTTGAGATGAACACCCGTTTGCAGGTGGAACATCCGGTCACCGAATTGATCACCGGCGTTGACCTTGTGGAACAGATGATCCGCGTGGCGAATGGAGAGCCGCTGCCGTTCAAGCAATCGGATCTGAAGATCAACGGCTGGGCGATGGAAAGCCGCCTTTACGCCGAAGATCCCTACCGCAACTTCCTGCCCTCGATCGGTCGCCTGACCCGCTACCGCCCTCCGGTCGAAGGCAAGACCGATGGCGGCATCGTGCGCAATGACACCGGTGTGTTCGAAGGCGGCGAAATCAGCATGTTCTACGATCCGATGATCGCGAAACTCTGCACCTGGGGCCCGACCCGCGCCGATGCCATCGAAGAAATGCGCCTTGCCCTCGATACGTTCGAAGTCGAAGGCATCGGTCACAACCTGCCCTTCTGTTCGGCCGTGATGGATCACCCCCGCTTTGCCAGCGGCAATATCACAACCGCCTTCATTGCCGAGGAATACCCCGATGGTTTTCAGGGCGTGACCCTTGCGCCCAAGATGCTGCGCCGCGTGGCAGCGGCGGCGGCGGCCATGAACCGCGTGGCCGAAATTCGCCGAACCCGCATCTCGGGCACCATGGACAACCACCAGCGCCGCGTGGGCGATGACTGGATCGTCACCCTTCAGGGCGAGGCTTTCCCCGTGACCATCGCCGCCGACAAGGCCGGCAGCACCGTCACCTTCACTGATGGCGACAGCTACCGCGTGGAATCGGACTGGACCCCGGGCGACAGTCTTGCCCGGCTGACGGTCGACGGCACGCCTCTCGTGCTGAAAGTGGGCAAGGTGCCCATGGGGTTCCGCCTGCGGGTGCGCGGGGCCGATCTGAAGGTGCTGGTGCAAAGCCCGCGTCAAGCCGCGCTGAACGCGCTGATGCCGGAAAAGCTGCCGCCCGACACCTCGAAATTCCTGCTCTGCCCGATGCCCGGCCTTGTGGTGAAGATCAACGTGACCGAGGGCGACGAAGTGCAGGAAGGCCAGGCCCTTGCCACGGTCGAGGCGATGAAGATGGAAAACATCCTGAAAGCCGAACGCCGCGGCACGGTGAAAAAGATCAACGCCGCCGCCGGGGCCAGCCTGAAGGTGGATGACATCATCATGGAGTTCGAATGATGCCCGCCGGGGCGCAGAACCGTGGCGCGTCAGCGCCCTGCGGGGTTGCGCTCCAGCACCTCCTGCCGGCGCAGGGGGAACTTGTCGATGGCGGCGGTGATCTCGCGGACCTCCCACGGCAGGGGCTTGCGGATCACGGGCTTCAGATCCTTGTCCATCAGCACAAGGCTGAACCCGCGCGGCCGCAGTTTCTGGCGCCATTCGCTGCGCGCGGCGGGATCGGTGTCAGTCACCAGCACCACGTCCCGGTCCTGAAGGGCGGCATAGTTCAGCGCCAGAAGTTCCATCTGGCGCAGGAAGTTCGGGTCGTTCGGGCTGTCGGCAAAGACAACCACGGGGCGTGTCAGGTAAAGCTGCGCCTCCAGCGAAATCTCGGCGGCGGCGACCGGGCCAAAGGCCTCGCTCCCCCCGCCTTCGACCGCCCCGGCAGGGGCGTCTGACGATTGAGAAGCCCTCGCCGTGCCCTGCGCGGTGGCGGCCAGCGGCAAAAGCGCCGCAAGAACAAGGAAGTGGAGTGGTTTCATTCAGTTCCCCTTTGGCCTTCAAGATAGGGCGGGCGGGAATGAAACCCAAGGGTAGATGAGGAAGACGAAGATGAACCCATCCCTCGACGACTGGGCCGCCCTTGCGGCGAAGGAACTGAAGGGCAAAAGCCCCGACAGCCTGACGTGGAAGACGCTGGAAGGCATCGACGTCAAGCCGCTTTATACCGAAGCCGATACCGCCGGCCTGCCGCATATGGGCTCGGTCCCCGGCATCGCGCCCTTCACCCGGGGGGTAAGGGCCACCATGTATGCCGGCCGGCCCTGGACGATCCGGCAATATGCAGGCTTTTCCACCGCCGAGGAATCGAACGCCTTTTACCGCAAGGCGCTGGCGGCGGGGCAGCAGGGCGTTTCCGTGGCCTTCGATCTTGCCACCCACCGCGGCTATGACAGCGATCACCCCCGCGTGGTGGGCGATGTCGGCAAGGCCGGCGTCGCCATCGACAGCGTCGAGGACATGAAGATCCTCTTTGATGGCATTCCGCTGGAAAAAGTCAGCGTTTCCATGACGATGAACGGCGCGGTCATCCCCATTCTGGCGAACTTCATCGTCACTGGCGAAGAACAGGGCGTCGACCGCAGCCTTCTTTCGGGCACCATCCAGAACGACATCCTCAAAGAGTTCATGGTGCGGAACACCTATATCTTCCCGCCCGAACCTTCGATGCGCATCATCGCCGACATCATCGAATATACCTCGGCGGAAATGCCGAAGTTCAACTCCATCTCGATCTCCGGCTATCACATGCAAGAGGCGGGGGCGAACCTCGTGCAGGAACTCGCCTTCACGCTGGCCGACGGGCGCGAATATGTGCGAGCCGCCATCGCGCGAGGCATGAATGTCGATGATTTCGCGGGCCGTCTGTCCTTCTTCTTTGCCATCGGCATGAATTTCTTCATGGAAGTCGCCAAGCTGCGCGCCGCGCGGATGCTGTGGCACCGGATCATGTCCGAATTCAACCCGAAGAAGCCGGGAAGCCTGATGCTGCGCACGCACTGTCAGACCTCGGGCGTGTCCTTGCAGGAACAAGATCCCTACAACAATGTCATCCGCACGGCTTACGAGGCGATGGCGGCAGCCCTTGGCGGCACGCAAAGCCTGCACACCAATGCGCTGGACGAGGCGATCGCCCTGCCGACCGAGTTTTCGGCCCGCATTGCCCGCAACACGCAGCTGATCCTTCAGGAAGAAACCGGGATCACCCATGTCGTCGACCCTCTGGCCGGCAGCTACTACGTCGAAACCCTGACCCATCAACTGGCCGAAGAGGCGTGGAAACTGATCGAGGAGGTCGAAGCCCTTGGTGGCATGACCAAGGCCGTTGCCAGCGGCATGCCCAAGTTGCGCATCGAGGAAAGTGCGGCCCGCCGTCAGGCGATGATCGACCGTGGTGAAGAAGTCATCGTCGGCGTGAACAAATATCGCAAGGACAAGGAAGATCCGATCGATATCCTCGATATCGACAACATGGCCGTGCGCGATGCCCAGATTGCCCGCCTGCAAGCCACCCGCGCCGCCCGTGACGAGGCAAAGGCCAGCGCCGCCCTTGCCGAACTGTCCCGCCGCGCCGCCGAAGGGGGCAACCTGCTGGAAGCCGCTGTCGAAGCCGCCCGCGCCCGGGCCACTGTCGGAGAGATCTCAGACGCCATGGAAAAGGTATTCGGACGCCACCGCGCGGAAGTGAAAACCCTCGCCGGGGTCTACGGCGCTGCCTATGACGGGGACGAGGGCTTTGCCCAGATCCAGCGCGATGTCGAAGCCTTCGCCGAAGCCGAAGGCCGCCGCCCGCGCATGCTGGTGGTCAAGATGGGGCAGGACGGGCATGATCGCGGCGCCAAGGTCATCGCCACCGCCTTCGCCGACATCGGCTTTGACGTCGATGTCGGCCCGCTGTTCCAGACCCCGGAAGAGGCGGCACAGGATGCGGTCGACAATGATGTGCATATCATCGGCATCAGCAGTCAGGCCGCAGGGCACAAGACCCTCGCCCCGAAACTGATCGCTGCCCTGAAGGAAAAGGGCGCCGAGGACATCATCGTGATCTGCGGCGGCGTGATCCCGCAACAGGATTACGACTTCCTGAAAAAGGCCGGTGTGAAGGCCATCTTCGGCCCGGGCACAAACATCCCCGCCGCCGCGAAGGAGATCCTGACCCTGATCGCGCCCGCTTCGACGAAAGGCTGATCTTGCGGCGCCCCCGCCCCGTTCCGGGGCAGGGGCACGTCTTTTGCCTCGTCCTCGGCCAGGGCCTCGTCCTCAGGTGCCTCCGGCGGGAGTATTTGAAGAAAGGTGCAAACCCAGGAGGCCAAGAAAATGTGCTTGCACCTTTTGGAAATACTCCGGGGTGAGCCGCCCATAAGGGCGGCGAGGGGCAGCGCCCCTTTGGTCCTTGCATCCGATAGCAGGGTTGATAGCGCCTAAAGCTCGATCTCGCCCTCGTCAGGTGTGGGCAGGGAGTTGGGCGGGGGTGGCATCCCCTTGCGGCGCGGGATCAGGATGTCACCGTTTTCAAGCATGCGGGGCGCTTCGTAGTTCCGGATATCGTCGATCAGCGCCAGAAGGTCTTTCATTGCCGGTTCAAGTTCTTCCAGCGCCTTGCCCATCTCGTCGATGGCGGGTTCCATTTCGGCCATCAGGCCGCGCAGCAGCAATCTGGCGCCTTCCTCCATCAGGCTGAAGCCATCATCCTTGCCGCTTTCCCCTTCCGGGGGGGCCGGATCGTCCTGTGCCACGGCAGAGGTGGCAAGGAATGCGCAGAGCGTAACGGTCAGCAGGGCGCGCAGCAGGGTCATCCCTTGACTATGGGCGTCCTTGGTGCCGGATGCAATTCCCGTCTGCCCTTTCGCTCTGGCCGAAATCAGTATCCGGGCAGGTCGAGGGTGACAGGGAAGTGGTCCGAGGCCTCCAGCAGTGCCTGGTGCAATTCGGGTGTGGCAAGGCAGGCGGGGTCATTCCACGGGTGCCAGATCCGCCAGTCCGGGGCGCATCGCAGCAGGTCTGGCGAGACCATGATGAAATCGAGCAGGGCTTCGAAATAGTGTTTGGCCGGGGCCAGCCAGAACCGGGCCGTCGTGGGGGCCAGACCCATGCGCCCTTTTGTGACCATCGCGGCATGGGGATCGAAAAGCCGGCGTTCGGGCGGTACATCATGGCCCAGAACGACCTCGACCCCCGAATGGCCGAACAGCTTTTCGTATTCGTCCAGACCCGGGCCATCGTTGAAATCGCCCAGCACGATCACGCTGTCGCCGGCTTCCAGATGGGCATCCACCCGGGCCCGCAGCCAGATGCACTGGGCCAGTTGCTTGCGCCTGTTCTCGATCGACAGCCGGACGAATTCCGTGCCGCTGACGCCATGGGGGGATTTCGACTTGATATGCACCCCCAGAACGCGCAGGTGCTTGCCCCGGTTCGTGGTCACATCCAGTTCCAGCGGCGGTTTGGAAAAGCGGATCAGATCGGGGGCGGCGTCGGTATCAAGGTCATAGCGGAACACGCCGTCAAAGCGTGGCGCGTCGCGGCTGCCTTTCTTGCCCACCGGGTCACCCTGCGGATCGTGCCGGGGGGTCAGCCTGTCAGGGTCATACAGCAGCGTGATTTCCTGTTCGGTTTCCGATGCATATCCGGTGATGGCCCGGTGGCAGCGCAATTCGAACGTGCGGGCGAAGTTTTCCAGCGCGGTGACGGAGGATCGCCGCGATCCGGTATCGGGGGCTTCGATCACCAGAATGGCATCGGCGTTCAGCGCGCTGAAGACGATGCCAAGCGCGCCGATCTGGCGGTTGCGGCTGATCTTGTAGCGGGCCGAAGGTTCGCCATCGTCCAGCAGGCGGCCGTTATCGTCAAACAGGGCGTTGAACCATTCGACGTTATAGGTGGCGATGCGAAGCGGGCGTTTGCGGGGGGATGCCATCGGTCAGGCCGCGCGCCTGCCCGAGATTTCTTCCCAAGCGGCATTGATGGCGATCAGCCGGCCTTCGGCAAGCTTGATCGCTTCGGCCGGAACCCCGCGGGCGATCATCGCATCGGGGTGGCTGTCCTTCACCGCCATCCGCCAAGCCGCCCTCGCTTCTTCCAGAGTGGCATCGCGGGGGATGCCCAGCACATCATGGGGGTCGCGCGGGGCGCCTTCGACAAAGCGCGCGCGCATCATCCGGTAGCAGCCTTCGTCCAGCCCGAAGATCGTGGCCACCTGCCGCAGGAATTCATCCTCGCCCGGGTGAAAGCTGCCATCGGCCATGGCAATGTGGAACAGGCCTTCCAGCAGGTCGATCAGGGTGTTGCGGTCATCGGCGCACAGCCTTTCGCCTTCGGGGCGGAACATGGCGGCAATCTTGCGGGCATAGGCGTCAAAACCGGCCACGTCCTGACGGGCAAGGTTGAAGACGCGGGCGGCATTTTCCTCCTCGCCTTCGGCAATGGCAAAGATGCGACGAAAGGCTGTTACCTCGTCGCGCGTCACCTGACCGTCGGCCTTGGCCATCTTGGCGCCAAGGGCGATCACGGCAATGGTGAAGGCCACCGATTTTTCCGGCGTGGACTGAACCCCGAGCAGCCTGTCGAAGACAGAGGAAAGGCCCTCGCCCTGGGCGAGGGCGGCAAGCGCGTCGGCAATGCGGTCCCAGATCGACATGGGCAAGACAATAGCGCGGGATAAGGGCGCTGTCAGGTCAGGATTTTTTGCAGCAGCCAAAGATCCATGAAACGCCCGAACTTGTGACCAACCTGGGGCAGGGTGGCCACCAGCCGATAGCCGATGGCTTCGTGAAAGGCGCGGCCGGCCGGGTTTTCGGCCGAAACGCCGGCCATCATCACATGCACGCCCGATTGCTGGGCGTGGTCTTCCAGCCGCTGCATCAGCGCCCGCCCGATCCCCTGACCCCAGGCGCGGGGGGCAAGCTGGATCGTATGTTCCATCGACAGCCGATAGCCGATACCGCTGCGGAACTGGTCATAGGTGGCAAAGCCCGTGATCCCGGCGCCGTCTTCGGCCACCCAGAACCCATGCCCGGCCGCCTGCCGCCCGGTGATCAGGGCGGCAATCTCGGCCAGCGGTTTTTCGCTGCTGTTGAAGGTGGCGGCGCTGTCGCGGATGACCGCGTTCCAGATCGCCCCGATCCCCGCCGCATCGCCCTGCGCCGCATCGCGGATCGTCATTCCAGCACGCGCCGCCCGTGGGGGGTGTCGATCTCGGCCCGCAGCGCCTTTGCCGGCCCCGCCACGATCACCAGACGCGGATCGTGCAGCGGCATCAGGGCGGAGCGCAGCTCTTCGGCCGCGGGATGGGCCACTTCCAGCCGGTGCAGCCGCGCGCCCCTGTCAGGCAGGCGGTCGGTCGGATGGGGGCCCTGCCACTGGATCAGGGCGGGAAAGGCGCCCCCGAAGGGCAGCTTGCCATCCCCGGGCACGGCCATGCGCCACGAAAAATCGCCGCGCCGCAGATCCACCGGTTCGCCCGAGCCCGCCGGGGCCGCCGCAAGGGCGCGGTCCAGATCATCGGTGGCGCAGATCCAGTTCGTCAGCCGTGGCGGGCCGGCGAAATGATCAAGGTCGAACCACCGGGGCCACGGCGGGGGCGGGGCGCCCGGATCGGCGGCGATCACCTCCAGATAGAGGTCGCCCATGCCCAGCAGGCGGTTGTGGGTGGCCATGTGCGGATGCTGCCCGCCCGCTGCCAGCGACAGGCCAAGGGCCGATTCCACAGCGGCCACCCCTTCCTCCAGCTCAAGGGCCGAAACGGCCAGATGATCAATCCGCAGCATCTTTGGGCATCACCACCTTGGGGGTCGCGCGCATCGCCTGCGCCAGCGAGGCAAAGCGCGCCCGCGCCACCTCGCCATAAAGACCTGCGCCGATGCCGGTCAGGTGCAGTTCGACCACGCGCTTTTTCGGCTTCCAGACCAGTTCGCCGGCCTGTCCCGGATCGCCCGCGGCAAACATGGCGCCAAACCGCATGGCCTTGCCCAGAACCTCGGCCTCCAGAACCTCGTCATCGCTCAGCAGCCGGAACAGGGTTTCCAGCCGCGACCCCGACCGCGAATTCTTGTAGCGGTGCAGCAGCGCCAGCCCCAGAAAGACCCGCCCGGGGTGATCAAGCCCGCCAAGGTTGGCCCGTGTTGCGTTGTCAAAGCAGACTTCGGCCCGGTAATCGGGATGCGCGCGCCATGTGGTATCATGCAAAAGGCAGGCGGCCTTGGCCAGGCGCAGCCGGTCTTTCGGCATGTCCTTGAACAGCGGCGTCAGGAATTCGAACAGCTTCTTGCCCGCCCCCGGCAACCGGGCCGAGGCATATTCCGCCGCCCGCGCCGCTTCGATCAGCGGATCGCGGCTGCGCAGCCGGTCGGGCATCTGTTCATACAAAAGCCCTTCGCGGATGCCATAGGATGAAACGTCGATCTCGGCCGGGTTGAAGGCCTTGATCACGCCGCGCAGCACCTCGCAGGCCAGCGGCACCAGTTCCATCCGTTCAGCACTGGTGCCGGTGCGGGCGCGCAGCATGTTCAGGTCGCTGCTGGCGATCCAGTCCAGCGTGTCCAGCAGCGGTTTCACCTGCATGCGGTATTCGTGCAGCACGGTCAGCGGATAGTTCCGCCGTTCCATATCCAGACGGGCGATCACCCGCCAGCTTCCGCCCACCAGATAGAACCGCTCTGCGTTCGACTGAATCTTTTCCTGCGCCGATTTCAGCACCCGGTCGATCAGCGCCCGGCGCTTTTCGGCCTGTCCCGTCACCTGCTGAAGCCGAAAGGGGCCAAGCTGGGTAGAAACGCGCTTGCCCACCTTGCCATCCCCGATCCGCGCCAGTTCCATCGAGTTGCCGCCGATGTCGCAGACAATGCCGCGCGCCTCGGGCCAGCCCAGAAGCACGCCCTGCGCCGAAAGCCGGGCCTCTTCATTGCCGTCAATCACATGCAGCTTCAGGCCGGTTTCCTGCAAGACCTGCGCCTGAAATTCCGGCCCATCCACCGCTTCGCGCGTAGCGGCCGTGGCCACCACGGTCAGCGGGGCGGCGCCCATCCCTTCTGCCAGCAGCGAAAACCGTTTCAGCGCGGCCAGCGCCCGCAGCTTGCCGTCAGGGTTCAGCCGGCCGGTTTCGGCCAACCCCTTGCCCAGCCCGCACATGATCTTTTCATTGTAGAAATAGGCCGGGCTGCGCGCCGCCCCGTCAAACACCACCATCCGGACAGAGTTCGACCCCACATCCACCACCCCCACGCGTGATAGGGCACGCGCGCTTGGATCAAGAAACAGGG
>JALQTL010000216.1 GCA_023260935.1 Paracoccaceae bacterium | reverse complement strand
CCGAGGGCGTGGACGTGCTGCAAATCCCCGCCTTCCTGTGCCGCCAGACCGATCTCTTGCTGGCCGCAGGGGAAACCGGGCGCGCGATCAACGTGAAGAAGGGGCAGTTTCTTGCCCCATGGGACATGAGCCATGTCGCCGACAAGATTGCCAGCACCGGAAACACGAACATCCTTTTGTGCGACCGGGGCACCAGTTTTGGCTACAACACCCTCGTGACAGATTTCCGGGGCCTGCCGATCATGGCGCAAACAGGCTATCCGGTGGTCTTTGATGCCACCCATTCCGTGCAGCAACCGGGCGGACAGGGCGCCACCAGCGGCGGGCAGCGCCAGTTCGCGCCCGTGCTTGCGCGTGCCGCCTGTGCGGTGGGGGTGCATGCGGTGTTCATGGAAACGCACGAAGACCCGGACCGTGCCCCGTCGGACGGGCCGAACATGATCCCCATCGACCAGATGGAAGGGATCATCGGCACCCTTGCCAAGCATGACGCCATCGCCAAGGGGCGGGCATAGGCAAAGGGGCCCGCAGGCCCCTTTTTCAGATCAGGCCGTCAGGCCTTCGGGTTCGGGCAGGCCCTTGGCGCGGCAGCAGGCTGTCAGCGTATTGGCCAGAAGGCAGGCAATGGTCATCGGCCCCACCCCGCCCGGCACCGGGGTAATTGCGCCCGCCACTTCGGCCGCGCTGTGATAGTGAACATCCCCCACCAGCTTGCCTTTGCCGTCGCGTTCGATCCGGTTGATGCCGACGTCGATCACCGTAGCCCCGGGCTTGACCATATCGCCCGTGATCATTTCCGGCCGGCCCACGGCGGCAACCAGAATATCAGCGCCCCGGCAGACGGCGGCAAGATCCTTGGTGCGGCTGTGCGCAATCGTCACCGTGCAGCTATCGCCCAGCAAAAGCTGCGCCATCGGCTTGCCCACGATATTGGACCGCCCCACCACCACCGCATTCAGCCCGGCCAGCGACCCGTGATGGTCGCGCAGCATCATCAGGCAGCCCAGCGGCGTGCAGGGCACCATCGACTTCTGCCCCGTGCCCAGCAGGCCGACGTTCGAGATGTGGAACCCGTCCACATCCTTGGCCGGGTCGATGCTGTTGATCACCAGATCGCTGTTCAGATGCTTGGGCAGCGGCAGTTGCACCAGAATGCCATGAACCGCCGGATCGGCGTTCAGCCGGGCGATCAACGCCAGCAGTTCGGCCTCGGTCGTCTCTGCGGACAACCGATGTTCGAAAGATGCCATGCCAACCTCGATGGTCGAGGCGTGCTTGTTGCGCACATAGACCTGACTTGCAGGATCTTCGCCCACCAGCACCACCGCCAGCCCGGGGGTGATCCCCTGCTCTTCCCTCAGGCGTGCCACATGGGCCGCGACCTGCCCGCGCACCCGGGCCGCAAAGGCCTTGCCGTCAATCACCTTGGCCGTCATTCAGTCTCTCCCTCCAGATCGATCACGATCTCGGTCCTGACCGAATTCGCGATGAAACATTCCTTGTGCGCCGCATGGTGCAGCGCGCTTTCACGGGCGCGATCAGGGCCGGCGCCCACCGCCCAGGCAACACGCGGGCGCAGCGTCACGCGGGTGATGCAAAGGCGGCCATCCACCTTTGCCATCTGCCCTTCGGCCGCATCCTCATAAGCGATAGCCACGAAGCCCCCGCGTCGGGCCAGATCCAGAAACCAAAGCATGTGGCACGAGGCGAGCGAAGCCACGAAAGCCTCTTCCGGGTCCACTCCCGCGGGGTCTGAAAACGGCAGCGGCACGACCGAGGGCGAGGATGAGGCCGGAACCACAGCCCCCCCGTCAAAATGCCATTCATGGGCGCGAGAGTAGCGGCCAGCAGCGAAATCGCCTGTTGCGGTCCAGACCACCCGCGCCCCGTGCATGCCTATCCCTTTCGCAGACTGTCCGGCCCCAGCCGGTTTTCCTCGCGCGCGATCGACCAGTCGATCAGCCGGCGCCACAGCTTTTCCACCAGTTCGGGCGGCAGGCCGTAGGTATCGGCATGGCGCCGCACGTTCTGCACCACCTGCTCTACCCGATCATCGATCCGGGCCGGCAGATCCACCTTTGCCTTGATCTCGGCCGCGCGGTCGATATAGCCCGCGCGCTCGGCGAACATGCGCACCAGATCTTCGTCCAGACGGTCGATCTCGGCGCGGATATGGGCCATGGTTTCACATTCGGCAGGTGTGCGCATCGTCTTTCCCCCGTTCGGCTTGCCCCTGACATAAGGGGGCAAGCCGTAAAGGGCAACGCGGGCTTTCGCCCCAGTTGGCAGCTTAGAACAGGCCTTCGACAAAGCCCTCGTCGTTCAGCCGGATCACCTCGGCACTGGGCACGCGGGGCAGACCCGGCATCGTCATGATCTCGCCGCAGATGGCCACGATGAAGCCCGCACCGGCCGAAAGCCGCACTTCGCGCACCGGCACCGAATGGCCTGTGGGCGCGCCGCGCAGGGTGGGATCAGTGCTGAAGCTGTATTGCGTCTTGGCCACGCAGATCGGCAAATGGCCATATCCGGCGGCTTCCCAAGCCTTCAACTGATCGCGGATCGACTTGTCGGCAATCACGTCATCTGCGTGATAGATGCGCTTGGCGATGGTCTGCAACTTCTGGAACAGCGGCATCTCGTCCGGGTAAAGCGGCGCGAAATTGGCGCTGCCGCCTTCGGCCATCTCCACCACTTTCTTCGCCAGATCCTCGATCCCCGCCGATCCGTTCGCCCAGTGCTTGCACAGGATTGCCTCGGCGCCCTGTTCGGCCACATAGGCCTTCACGGCCGCCACCTCGGCATCGGTATCGGAATAGAAGTGGTTGATCGCCACCACCACCGGCACGCCGAAGGATTTGACGTTGGCAATATGGCGGCCAAGGTTGGGGCAGCCTTTCTTCACCGCATCCACGTTTTCCGCGCCCAGATCGGCCTTGGCGACGCCGCCGTTCATCTTCATCGCGCGGACCGTGGCCACGATGACCGCGGCAGATGGCTTCAGCCCCGCCTTGCGGCACTTGATGTCAAAGAACTTTTCCGCCCCGAGGTCGGCGCCGAAGCCCGCTTCCGTCACCACATATTCGCCCAGCTTCAGCGCCGTCTTGGTGGCGATGACACTGTTGCAACCATGGGCGATGTTGGCAAACGGGCCGCCATGCACGAAGGCGGGGTTGTTTTCCAGCGTCTGCACAAGGTTCGGCTGCATCGCGTCCTTCAGCAGCACGGTCATTGCGCCGTCGGCCTTGATGTCGCGGCAGTAGATCGGCTTCTTCTCGCGCGTATAGGCCACCACGATGTCGCCCAGACGCTTCTGCAAGTCTTCCAGATCGTTCGACAGGCAGAGGATCGCCATGACCTCGGAGGCCACGGTGATGTCGAACCCGGTCTGGCGCGGGAAGCCATTTGCGACGCCGCCAAGGTTCACGACGATATCGCGCAGCGCGCGGTCGTTCATGTCCATCACCCGGCGCCAGACGATGCGGCGCTCATCTATCGCCAGTTCGTTGCCCCAGTAGATGTGGTTATCGATCATCGCCGCCAGCAGGTTGTGGGCAGAGGTGATGGCGTGGAAATCGCCGGTGAAGTGCAGGTTCATCTCTTCCATCGGCACGACCTGGGCCATGCCGCCACCCGCAGCGCCGCCCTTCATCCCAAATCCTACTATTAGATACTGTAGGAATG
>JALQTL010000463.1 GCA_023260935.1 Paracoccaceae bacterium | reverse complement strand
CTTTCGCAGGGGCCTTTTCGGTGACGAATTGGCGCGGTTGACGGGGCTCGAACCCGCGACCCCCGGCGTGACAGGCCGGTACTCTAACCAACTGAGCTACAACCGCACTCGTCTTCGTGGGGGGCGTGATAGACAAGCGCGCCGCCCCCGTCAAGCGCGTTCGTCACGAATTTCTAGCGATCTGGCGCCGGGATGAATTCGGCGTCATCGCCGGGCGGCAGATGGAAGCGGCCATGGGCCCAATCGCCTGCCCGCCACGCCTCGCGCGCGGCATCGATCCGCTCTCGGGACGAGGCCACGAAATTCCACCAGATGAAGCGCGGGCCTTCCATCGTGGCCCCGCCCAGCAGCATCACCCGGGCCCCCTGATCCCCGGCTTTCAGCGAAATCCGGTCGCCCGGGCGAAAGACCAGCATATGCCCCGGCCCGAAGGTCTGGCCCGAAACCGTCACCTCGCCTTGCAGCACATAGGCGCCCCGGTCTTCGTGATTGTCTGGCAGGGGTAGCCCCGCCCCCGCGGCCAGCGTGGCATCGGCATAAAAGGTTTCGAACCCAAGCCGCACCGGGGCGCTTTCGCCGTAAGCATCACCCAGGATCAGCCGCAGCGTCTTGCCTTCGCCTTCCAGCACCGGCAGCGCATCGCGCGGGGCATGCTGGAACGCGGCCGGGTCATCCTCGCGGTCGCGCGGCAGCGCCAGCCATGTCTGCAACCCGAACAGCCCATGCGGGCCCTTGCGAATATCGCCGTCCTGCCTTTCGGAATGGGTGATGCCCTGCCCCGCCAGCATCCAGTTCACCGCGCCGGGTTCGATCCAGCTGTCGGTGCCAAGGCTGTCCCGGTGATGGATGCGGCCCTTCATCAGATAGGTGACGGTGCCCAGCCCGATATGGGGGTGCGGGCGCACGTCGATGCCACTGCCAGTCAGGAATTCGGCCGGACCCATCTGATCGAAGAAGATGAAGGGCCCCACCATCTGTCGCTTGGCCGATGGCAGCGCGCGGCGCACCTCGAACCCGCCCAGATCGCGGGCGCGGGGGACGATGACGGTTTCGATCGCATCGACGGCGTCGCCGATGGGAATGGTCGGGTCAAGGGCGGGGTTCCAGCTCATTGCATCCTCCATGACGTGATGAAGGAAAGATAGCCCCTGCCCCGCCCCCGGTCATCCGCCGCCAGCGCGCGCCCTCTGTGCGCCAGCGATCAGTTCAGCAGTCCGTCCACAATTTCAGTGAAGGCGCGCACAGCGACGGGAATCAGCGCATCGGGAAAATCATAGCGCGGGTCATGCAGCGCCGGATGATCGACACCCGCGCCCAGCAGGAACATGGCCGAGGTCGTGCCGGGCTGGCGGAAGCGACCGAAATCTTCGGAAGGGCGCATCGCCTCATCCGGGGCAAAGCGGATACCGGCACGCGATAGCGCGGCCTCGATCCGGGCCACGGCGGCGGGGTCGTTCTCGCAGGCGGCGAAATCATCGTGCCACGAGGCATCAAGCCCAAGGCCCTGCTCTGCGGCCACTTCGGATGCAATCGCCATGGCCTCGGCCTTCAACGCGGCCATCGGGCCATCCAGCAGGCAGCGCAGCGTCAGCCAAAGCTCGGCCGTGCCCGGGGCGATGCCGAAGGCGGGCTCTCCCATCAACAAATGGGTGATCGTGACCAGCCGGAACGAAGGCCCCAGATCGCCGCCCGGCCCAAGCGCCTGAAGCCGCGGCACCATGGCCAGCAGCGCGGGCAGCGGCGACAGGCCGGTATGCGGCGTGCCGGCATGGGCGGTGCGCCCGGTCAGCCGCAACCGCAGGCCGACGCTGGCGCAATTGGCCGGGCCGGACCAAACCCGCACCTCGCCCAAGGGAACCCCTGGCATATTGTGCAGCGCAAAGGCCCAGTCGGGCCTGATCCGTTCAAAGGCCGCATCCGCCATCACCGCAGCGGCACCCGACCCGTTTTCTTCGGCGGGCTGGAACAGCAGCACCACCCGCCCCCGCGCCGGCCTGCGGCGCGACAGCACCCGCGCCACCCCCAGAAGGCAGGCGGAATGGCCGTCATGGCCGCACAGATGCGCCACCCCCGGCACGACCGAGGCATGCGCCACCCCCGAGCCTTCGACAATCGGCAGGGCATCCAGCTCCGCGCGCAGCATCACCGTGGGGCCGGGCGCCTGTCCGGCAAAGACCGCCGCCACCCCATGCCCGCCAAGCCCGGTCAGCACCTCATCCGGGGCCAGTGACGCCAACGCCGCGACCGTGGCGCCGGCGGTGGCCGCCTCGGCGCCCGATACCTCGGGGTGGCGGTGGCGTTCGTGCCGCCAAGCGGTCAGACAGGCAAGATCGGCATCGGTCAAGGTCATCTGCGGCATCCCCTTTGCCCGCCCACAGGACAAGTGCCGGCCGGCCATGTCAAGCCATCCCGGCAAGGCGCTTGCCCGTGGCGGGTGTTGCGTCTAAGCAGGGGAAAAGGACGGATTTCATGCGTATTCTGATCACCAATGACGATGGCATCAACGCCCCGGGGCTGGAAGTGCTGACCACCATCGCCGCCAGCATTGCCGGCCCCAAGGGCGAGGTATGGACAGTGGCCCCGGCCTTCGAACAATCGGGCGTGGGCCATTGCATCAGCTATTCCCACCCGATGATGATCGCGCAGCTTTCAGAGCGGCGCTATGCGGCCGAAGGCAGCCCGGCCGATTGTGTGCTGGCGGGCATCTACGATGTGCTGGAAGGGGCGCGGCCGGACCTTGTGCTTTCGGGCGTGAACCGGGGCAACAACGCGGCCGAAAACACGCTTTATTCCGGCACCATTGGCGGCGCGATGGAGGCAGCTTTGCAAGGCATTCCAGCCATTGCCCTGTCGCAATACATGGGGCACGGCACCGAAGGGCTGGACACGCCGTTTCAGGCGGCGGCCAGCCATGGCGTCGCCGTGGTGCGGGCCCTGCTGGACCGGGGGCTGTGGACGAATGACGATTACCGGGTGTTCTACAACGTGAACTTCCCGCCGGTGGCCGCCGCAGATGTGAAGGGCATCAAGGTCGCTCCGCAGGGCTTTCGGCGCGAAACCTCGTTTTCCTGCGAACCGAACATGTCGCCCACCGGGCGGCGCTATCTGTGGATCAAGGGCGGGCCGCAGCACACGCCCACCCTGCCGGGCACTGATGCGGCAGTAAATCTTGACGGCTGGATCAGTGTCACCCCGATGCGCGCCGATCTGACGGCGCATGACCTGCTGGGTGATCTGGAGGCGCGTCTGGCATGACCGCAAAGGGCGATCCGGGCGAGGCGGGAATTCCGGGGGAAACGGACGCCGAACGCAAGATGCGCTTTCTTTATGCCCTCAGGTCACGCGGGGTGACGGACGGTCGCGTGCTGACTGCCATGGAAAAGGTGGACCGCGGGCTTTTCGTGCGCGGCCATTTCGCCGACCGCGCCTATGAGGACATGCCGCTTCCCATTGCCTGCGGGCAGACGATCAGCCAGCCCTCGGTCGTGGGGCTGATGACACAGGCGCTGAACGTGCAGCCGCGTGACACGGTGCTGGAGGTGGGCACCGGGTCGGGCTATCAGGCCGCGATCCTGAGCCAGCTTTGCCGCCGGGTCTATACCGTGGATCGCCACCGCCGCCTTGTGGCCGAGGCGCAAGAGATCTTCCGCAACCTCGGGCTGGTCAATATCACCGCCTTTTCGGCGGATGGCAGCTTTGGCCTTCCCGATCAGGCCCCCTTCGACCGCATCATTGTGACCGCGGCGGCCGAAGACCCGCCCGGCCCCCTATTGGCTCAACTGAAAGTTGGCGGTATCATGGTGCTTCCGGTCGGCCAGTCCGATACGGTGCAAAGCCTGATCAAGGTGACGCGCAGCGATCGCGGTTACGAGTATGAGGAACTGCGATCGGTACGCTTCGTGCCGCTGGTCGAGGGATTGAGCAACGAGTGAACAGGGGCCCCCGGGCCCCACCCTTGGGCGTAACAGGGACGGAGCATACCGTCCGCCAAAGAACGAAGAGGCAGAGCATGACCCGCATTTCCCCGAAGGCCCGGGCCCTTGGACTGACCTGTGCCGCCGTGGCCGCCCTGTCGGCCTGCACCCCAACCGGCCAGATTCAGGGCCTTGACTGGGATTTCCGTGGCGGAACGGGCGTGCTGGACACCACCGATGCCGCCCGACAGGCCACCCAGAACCGGCCCAGCCCCGATAATCGCGGGGTGATTTCCTATCCCGGTTATCAGGTTGCCGTGGCACGGCGCGGCGATACGGTCGCCTCGGTCGCGGCGCGCGTGGGCCTTGGGCCGGATGAACTGGCCCGCTACAACGCGCTGATGCCGACCGATCTGCTGCGCGAGGGCGAGATTCTGGCCCTGCCGCGCCGGGTGGACGACGGCGGCCGGCTTGCCGGCGCGGGTGCTGTCATCGGGACCGGCGGGGCGCCTGCGCCTGTCGATGTTTCGGCCATTGCCACCACGGCGCTGGACCGGGTGGGCACACCCACCCCGCCTGCCACCACCCAGCCCCGCGCAAGTGGCGAACCCGTCCGCCATCAGGTGCGCCGCGGCGAAACCGCCTTCTCGATCGCGCGGACCTATAATGTCTCGGCGAAAGCCTTGGGGGAATGGAACGGGCTGGGCCCGGATCTGGGCATCCGCGAAGGACAATATCTGATCATCCCCGTGGCCAATGCCACCGCCCCGCGCGGAGAGCCGCTGACCGCCCCGGGGCAGGGCTCACCCACCCCGACCCCGCCGTCGGCCGCAAAACCGCTGCCCGATGAAAAGACCATCCCCGCCGCGTCGAAGCCCAAGGAAACCCCGGCCTCGCCCGATCTGGCGACGCAGCGCAGTGGCGCCTCGGCCTCGAAGATGGTGATGCCGGTGCCGGGATCGATCATCCGGCCCTATGCCAAGGGCCGCAATGACGGGATCGACATTTCGGCCCCCGCCGGAACGGCCGTGAAGGCCGCCGATGCGGGCACCGTTGCCGCCATCACCCGCGATACCGATCAGACCTCGATCATCGTGATCCGGCATGCCGACAACATCCTGACCGTCTATGCCGGGGTGGATTCGATTTCGGTCAAGAAGGGCGACAAGGTCAGCCGCGGGCAATCCATCGCCAAGGTGCGCCCGGCCAACCCCAGCTTCCTGCATTTCGAAGTGCGCCGCGGCGTCGACAGCACCGACCCGATGCCCTTCCTGAAATAACCGGCCCCGCCCCTTTCGGGCCGTTTTCGAATGGCGCCCCTGCCCCTGACGGGACAGGGGCATTTTCAGTGCCTCGTCGGCGCCCTGCGGCGCCTCCTCAGGGGGCATCCGGCAGGGATATTTGCGAACAGATGAAGATCGGGATCAGAGGCGCACGCCTTCACGGGCGGCCAGATCGCAGAAGAACTGCCATGCAACCCGGCCAGAGCGCCCGCCGCGGGTCGCCTGCCATTCGATCGCTTCAGCGCGCAGGCGGTCTTCGGGAAGACTGACGCCATGGGCCAGACAGTAGCCATGGATCATCTGAAGGTACTCATCCTGCGAGCAGGGGTGGAACCCAAGCCACAGACCAAAGCGGTCAGAAAGAGAGACCTTTTCTTCGACGGCCTCTGACGGGGTGATGGCGGTCGAGCGTTCATTTTCAATCATATCGCGCGGCATCAGGTGACGGCGGTTCGACGTGGCGTAAAAGAGCACATTCTCGGGCCGGCCTTCGATGCCGCCATCCAGAACAGCTTTCAGCGATTTGTAATGCTGATCGTCATGGCTGAAGGAAAGATCGTCGCAAAACAGAATGAAGCGATGCCGGCTTGCGCGCAGATGGGCCAAAAGGCGCTGCACGCTAGGCAGATCCTCGCGGCTGAGTTCGACAACCTTGAGCGCATTACCTTCGGCCACGACCCGGGCATGCACCGCTTTCACCAGGCTTGACTTTCCCATGCCGCGCGCACCCCAGAGAAGCGCGTTGTTGGCCGGCAGGCCACGGGCGAAGTGACGGGTGTTGTCCAGCAACGTATCGCGCGACCGGTTGACCCCGACCAGCAGGTCGATATCGACCCGCGCCACGCGCGCCACCGGTTCCAACCGGTCTGGCCCGGTATGCCAGGCAAAGGCCTCGGCCGCATCGAAATCGGGGGCCGGCATGGGCGCGGGGGCAAGCCGTTCAAGGGCGGCGGCAATCCGGGTCAGGGCATCTTCGGTCATGCGGTCTGGTCTTCTTTCTCGTCTTCGTCCTGCCACAGGCCCTGTGCCCGCAACTCGGCCTCGCGTTTCTTTTCGATCCGGCGGATCAGAAAGATCGACACTTCATACAGAGGATAGACCGCGAAGAAGAGGATCATCTGGCTCATCACATCGGGCGGCGTGACCAGTGCCGCGACGATCAGGATCAACACCATGGCATATTTGCGCATCGCCCCCAGCCCGCGCGCGGACACCAGCCCCGCCTTTCCCATCAGCGTCAGCAGGACCGGAAGCTGGAAGCACAGGCCGAATGCGATGATCAGCTTCAGCGAGATATCCAGCGTCTCGTTCACCTTGCCCTGAAAGACGATGTTGATCCCCTCGCTCGTCGAGCCGCTATCGGCCGCAGCCTCGGCCACGGCATCCGGAACAGCGCCCAGGATGCTGCCCGTAGTGGGAGCATCTGCCCCGATCGCGGGCAGCAGCGCCGTCAGCACCGAAGACGCATCGGCAAAGCCCAGAAAGAAGTTCATCGCCAGCGGGGTCACGATGTAATGCGCAAACACAGCCCCAGCGAAGAACAGCAGCGGCGAGGCGATCAGGAACGGCAGGAAGGCCTGCTTTTCGCTGCGATAAAGCCCGGGCGCCACAAAGCGCCAAAGTTGGTAGGCGATGACGGGAAAGGACAGGGCCAGCCCCGCCACCATCGAGATCCGCACCAGAACAAAGAAATATTCCTGCGGCGCTGTATATTGCATCACCGGATTGGGATTGCCGAGGTTGCGCATCGCCTCTTCGATGGGGCGCAGCAGGAAGCGCAGGATCGGGTCAGCCACGACGAAGCACAGCAGCATGGCCACCACAAAGGCCGATACGGCCCAGATCAGGCGGTTGCGCAATTCGGCCAGATGCTCGATCAGCGGGGCGGAACTGTCTTCGATGTCGTCTTTGCTCATCAGGCTTCGGCCTTGGGCGGGGCGCTGTCGGCAGCGCCTTTTGTGTCACTGGCAGGGGCAAGGGACGGATTGGCGGATGCCGTGCCCGCTTTCCTCAAGGTCTCGGCGGCCTCGGCGGCCGCGGCCTTGCGGGCGGCCTGCTGTTCGGCCAGCGCCGCCGTGGCCGGCCCGCGCGGTTTTTCCACGGGCTCCGCAGTGGCTGCGGCAGTCGTCCCCGGTTCTGTCTTTGGCGGTGTGGGACGGGCCGCATTCTTCATCGGATCCCATTTCTCGAACTTCTCGGCCGCTTCGCGCACCTTGTCGAGCCCCATGGCCTTGGACGAGGTCACGTCCTTCAGATCGCGCGCCACGTCCTTCACCCCGGCCTCATCGGCCGCGGCCTCCATCGCCCGGCTGAATTCCCGCGCCATGGCCCGCATCTTGGCAGTGAACTTGCCAAGGCTGCGGAACAGCCCCGGCAAATCCTTCGGACCGATCACGATCAGCGCGACAATGCCGATGACCAGCAGTTCGGACATTCCCAGATCGAACATCAGGCGGCTCCCTTACCGGGGTCTTCTGTGGCTCAGGCCTTGTCCTTTTCCGTCTCCGGCGTCACGTCCTTGGCGGCATTTGCCGTCGCATTCTCAATCTCTTCCGTGCCGTCCTTCACACCCTTCTTGAAGGCGGTGATGCCCTTGCCCACCTCTCCCATCAGGGAAGAGATCTTGCCGCGCCCGAACAGCACAAGCACCACGATGGCGATAAGAAGAAGGCCCGGAAGGCCGATGTTGTTCAGCATGTCTGATCCTCCTGAATGGGCGTGCCAGATCAGGCCACCCGCTGTCTTTTTCCATAGCCCCCCAAGCCGAAGCTTAACAGGGTGATTCCGCCCCCCAGCCCCCGCGCGCCGGTCAGGTAGCTGACAGCTATATGTCAGTTGCCATCCGGTATGAAGCCCCCACGCAACCAGATGGAGGTTCCCATGCGTCACCCGCTTATCCTGCCCCATGGCCAGCCCGGGCCCTGCCGTGCCGTGGCAGAACTCGCCGGCGCTGGCCGGCCCACCGCACCGGTGCAAGAGGTGGCGCGCTTTCGCCTGCGGCCCGGCAGCGATCAGGCGGCATTTCTGGCAGCAGCCCGGGCGACCGCGGCCCCTCTGCGCCCCCAACGCGGTTTCCTGCGCCGCGCCCTGCTGCGGAATGAAGACGGCATCTGGACAGATCAGGTCGCATGGGTCGACCGCCCCTCGGCAGACCGGGCGGCCACAGCGATCATGGCAGAACCCGCCTGCCAGCCCTTCATGGCGCGGATCGATATGGAAAGCCTCACGATGGATCATCCTGTTCTTCTGTGGCGGATGGATTGACGCGGCACCGGGGTCCGTTCACCCTGCCCCCATGCGACGCACAGACCGCCTTTTCGACCTGATCCAGATCCTGCGCGACGGGCGGTTGCATCGTGCCAGCGAAATGGCGGACCGGCTGGAGGTGTCGGTCCGCACCATCTGGCGCGACATGGCCACACTCATGGCCAGCGGCCTGCCGGTCGAAGGGGAACGCGGCGTCGGCTATATCCTGCGCGCGCCCATCACCCTGCCCCCGATGATCCTGACGGGCGCGGAACTCGAAGCCCTGCGCCTTGGCGTGCGACTTGTCGCCGAAGGGGCAGACCCGGGGCTTGCCCGCGCCGCCCGAATGCTGGCCACCAAGATCGCCAGCGTCACCCCTGCCCCGCCCGATGCCGCGGAAGATGACCTTTTCGTCTTCACCGGCCAGGAAACCAAACGCGCCGCCGCCCACCTGCCCATCATCCGCAAGGCCATCCGCGCCCGCGAAAGGCTGACCATCACCTATATCGATCATGATGGGCGCGAAACGCATCGAGACATCCGCCCCCTGCAACTGGAATTCTGGGGCCGGGTCTGGACCCTCGCCGCCTGGTGCGAAGCGCGCGGCGATTTCCGCGCCTTCCGGCTTGACCGCATCATGGCCCTCGACGCCACCGGAGAGACCTTTCCCGATGAACCGGGGCGCAGCCTTGCCGATTACCGTGCCTCGCTGTCCGAATCGCCCCCGGGCGCCCCGGCCCCCTGACCTTGCAGCTTTCCCAAATACTCCCGCCGGAGGCGGAACCCGAGGCGGTTGGCCGCAGGCCAGAGCCGAGATGAAAAACACGCGGCGCAGCCGCTCCATCATATTGCCGCAAGACCCCGAACGTTCCCCGGCCTCAGCCCTTGGCCTCAGCGGGCTGGGAAGACGAAACAGCGGTCGCGGCGGATCATCAGCCAAAGCACGGCCCCCGGCTTGGGCAGGAAGACCCCGGGAACCGAGGCGGTCAGCACCGACCCGTCGAAATCCATGCGGAATTCCACAAGGCTTTCGCGGCCCAGATAGCGCGCGCGCTGCACCGTGCCGCGGGCGGGCGTGCCATCCTGCGGCGTGGGGTTTGGCCCCCGCCCGCCCCTGTCGAAATCGATCTTCAGGTGCTGGGGCCGAATGACGATATCCACGGCCGCCCCGTCGGCATGGCCGGGGGTCAGGAAGGCGCCAAAGGGCGTCTGGGTCAGCGCGCCGCGCGAGATGCCGCGGATCACGTTGATATCGCTGAAAAACGCCGCCGCGGCCTTGTCCACGGGCGTGTTATAGACGTTATAGGGCGCCCCCTTCTGCACCATGCGCCCGGCCCGCATCAGCACGATCTCGTCGGCCATGCGCATCGCCTCATCGGGCTCATGCGTGACCAGCACCACCGCCGTGCCCTCTTCCTTCAGGATATCCAGCGTGGTGTCGCGGATACCGTCACGCAGGCGGTTGTCCAGCCCGGAAAACGGCTCGTCCATCAGCATGACCCTGGGCCGCGGCGCAAGGGCCCGGGCCAGCGCCACCCGCTGCTGTTCCCCGCCAGAAAGCTGGTGCGGATGCTTTGCCCCGAAACCGATCAGGTTCACCCGCTCAAGAAGTTCGTCCACCCGTGCCTGCCGCTGTGCGCGGTCCATCCGCAGGCCAAAGGCCACGTTTTCGGCCACGGTCAGATGCGGGAACAGGGCAAAATCCTGAAACATCAGCCCGACAGACCGCTTTTCAGGCGGCAGGTGCAGCCCCGGGCCCGCCATTTCCTGACCGTCGATCCGGACCCGCCCGGTATCGGCCCGCTCCACCCCCGCGATGATCCGCAGCGTGGTGGATTTGCCGCAGCCAGACGGGCCCAGAAGGCATGTCACCTGCCCCGGTGCCACCGAAAGCGAGATGTCATCCACAACCTTGCGCCCGGCAAAACTGCGGCTCAGATGCTCGGCAACCAGTCTGGCGGGGTTCGGCGGCATGGGTATCCTAGCGTTTCCGTCAGCTTTCCCTAACAGCCCCGACGAAAACCGTCCAGTCCCTGTGCCCGTGCCTTTTCCCGCGCCGCCGATCCCGCTGGGCGCGAGGAAGCGTCAGATCGTGGCATTGATCGCTCCGCCATCGACCAGAATGTTCTGGCCGACGATGAACCCGGCATGGCGTGAACACAGGAAAGCGCAGGCCGCGCCGAATTCGGCGGCCGTGCCATAACGGCGGGCGGGGATGGTGGCCGCGCGGCGGGCGCGGGCCTCCTCCATCGTGATGCCTTCGGCCTTCATCACGTTGCCGTCCAGCGCCTGCGCGCGATCGGTATCGTGAATGCCGGGCAAAAGGTTGTTGATCGTCACCCCATGCGGGGCTACCTGCCGCGCCGTGCCGGCGACGAAGCCGGTCAGCCCGGTGCGCGCCGCATTCGACAGACCCAGTTGCGGGATCGGCGCCTTGACCGAGCCCGAGGTGATGTTGACCACCCGCCCCCAGCCTTGGGCGATCATCCCCGGCAACAGCACCTGCATCAGCGCGATCGGTGTCAGCATGTTGGCATCCAGTGCCTTGATGAAATCATCGCGCGACCAGTCAGACCAAAGCCCGGGCGGCGGCCCGCCGGCGTTTGTCACCAGAATGTCGACGGCCCCCGCCGCATCAAGCACTGCCGCGCGACCGGCTTCGGCGGTGATGTCGGCGGCAACGGTTGTCACGCGCACGCCATGGGCGGCCCGCAGGGCGGCGGCCGTGGCTTCCAGCGCCTCGGCCCCCCGGGCGTTCAGGATCAGATCCACCCCCGCCTCGGCCAAGGCCTCGGCACAACCGCGCCCCAGCCCCTTTGATGCCGCACAGACCAGTGCCGTCCTGCCCTTGATCCCCAGATCCATCACATCCTCCCTGATTGTCCTGCTTTGGGTAACACCTTGTGCGCGCAGGGTGAAGGCCCGCACGTGCCCGGCTGATTGACGGAAACCCGGCGCAGGTCTATGCCCAAATGGTGCGGTCCTTGCGGCCGGGCTTTTCACAGGGCTGTCAGGGATATCGCAGGAAAAAGGATGGCCGAGCCGACTGATCATGCCCTTCCCGGCCACGCCTGCCAGGTCTTCCCGGCCGAAGCGATCTATGTGATCCACGGGGTGAATGCCGGCGATAGCCTGAGCGGCCCCGAGGAAACCTGCGAAGGCGATATCTATGCGCTGGAACAGGACGCTGCCGCGCTGCGCATGGTGCTGACCCATGGGCCGGGCGGCCAGACCATCGCCCCCGGCAGCCAGATCGGCACCCCGGGCGAGGCGCTTCGTCTGGAATGCCGCTATACGCTGATGGCACCGGATGGCGACCGTGTGGAACTGCTGCTCTTGCGGCTGGCGGGCGGGGGCGCGGTGGCTTTGCCGCTTTCCCCCATGGCGGCGGAACAGGATTACACCCTTGTCGCCATCGATGACGCGCCGACAGAGGTTCCGCTGGCCGATCTGCTCTGCGTCTCATTCGCGCGCGGAACGATGATCACGCTGGCCGATGGCCGCCAATCCCCGATTGAGGCCTTGCAGCCCGGCGACCGCGTGCTGACGCGCAACCACGGCCCCCAGCCGGTGCGCTGGCTGGGAAAAGCCACCCTGCGGGCGATCGGGGCCTTTGCGCCGATCATCATCACCGCCGGCACGCTGGGCAATGGCGGCGACCTGATCGTCAGCCCGCATCACCGCATCTTCCTGTATCAGCGCCAGCGCAAGGCCGGGCTGAACACGTCAGAGCTGTTGGTGCAGGCCAAGCATCTTGTCGATGACGAACGGGTTTTCCAGCGGGAAGGCGGCTTTGTCGATTACTTCAGCATCGTTTTTGACCATCACGAAATCATCTACGCCGAAGGCGTGCCCGCCGAAAGCCTGATGGTCAACGATGCCACCCTGTCGCGCCTGCCGGCCGACTTGGCGTTGGATGTGAAGGCCCGCTTTCCCGGCCTTGCACAGGTTCAGCATTTCGGCACCGAGGCCAGCCGTCAGTTGTTGGACAGGATGGGCCGCGACAGCCTGATCCAGCGCCGCCGGACCGAGGACTGACCCCCGCCAGGCGCCAGTGGACGGGCGACACGCTTTGCGCTACTGACGCGGCCATGCTGGACAATCGCCCCACCCACCCGCCCCAAATCGCCCGCCGCCGGACCGTCGCGATCATCGCGCACCCGGATGCGGGGAAAACCCCGCTGACCGAAAAGTTCCTGCTGTTCGGGGGCGCCATCCAGATGGCAGGGCAAGTGCGCGCCAAGGGCGAGGCGCGGCGCACGCGATCAGACTTCATGAAGATGGAGCAAGAGCGCGGCATTTCCGTCAGCGCGTCGGCCATGTCCTTCGAATATGGCCCATACCGCTTCAATCTAGTCGATACCCCCGGCCACAGCGACTTTTCCGAAGATACCTACCGCACGCTGACGGCGGTGGATGCGGCGATCATGGTGATCGACGGCGCCAAGGGCGTGGAAAGCCAGACCCGCAAGCTGTTCGAGGTCTGCCGCCTGCGCGACCTGCCGATCCTGACCTTTTGTAACAAGATGGACCGCGAAAGCCGCGACACCTTCGAGATCATCGACGAGATTCAGGAAAATCTGGCCATCGATGTCACTCCGGCAAGCTGGCCCATCGGGGTGGGCCGCGATTTCGTGGGCGCCTACGATCTGCTGCATGACCGGTTGGAGATCATGGACCGCGCCGACCGTAACCGGGTGGCGGAATCGATCAAGATCTCTGGCCTCGACGATCCCAAACTGGCCGATCATGTGCCTGCCGATCTTCTGAAGAAGTTTCGGGAAGAAATTGAAATGGCGCGCGAATTGTTGCCCGCCTTTGACCGGCAGGCATTCCTGCACGGTGCCATGACACCGATCTGGTTCGGCTCTGCGATCAATTCCTTCGGGGTCAAGGAACTGATGGATGGCATGGGCGAATATGGCCCCGAGCCACAGGTTCAGAAAGCCGCCGAGCGGGCGATTTCGCCCGAGGAACCAAAGGTCACGGGCTTTGTCTTCAAGGTTCAGGCGAACATGGACCCGAAACACCGCGACCGCGTGGCCTTTGTCCGCCTTGCCTCGGGGCATTTCGAACGCGGCATGAAACTGCTGCATGTGCGGTCAAAAAAGCCGATGGCCGTTTCAAACCCGGTGCTGTTTCTGGCGGCTGACCGTGAACTTGCCGAAGAGGCATGGGCCGGTGACATCATCGGGGCAACAGCCGCTTAATGACCAGAAATCCCGCAGTTGGGATGCTGAGACGACAATCGGTGACTTGGTGCGCAAGGTGGCCTCGGAGCATGGCCTGCGAGCCGTCGTGT
>JALQTL010000457.1 GCA_023260935.1 Paracoccaceae bacterium | reverse complement strand
ATCTTCCGCGACATGACGATCCATGATTTCGACATGGCCCGCTGGCTGTTGGGCGAAGAGGTGGAAAGCGTCTATGCCTCCGCCTCGGTCCTGACCGATCCGCAGATCGGGGAACTGGGGGATTTCGACAGTGCCAACGTGATCCTGCGCACCGCCAGCGGCAAGCAGGCCGTAATCACCAACACCCGCCGTGCCACCTATGGCTACGATCAGCGGATCGAGGTGCTGGGTTCAAAAGGTATGGCGTCGGCTGAAAACCACGGCGAAAACCGGGTGATGATCGCCGATGCGCAGGGGTTCCATGCCGCACCGCTGCTCAATTTCTTCATGACCCGCTATATTGCGGCCTATGCCAATGAAGTCGCAGCCTTCATCGAGGCCGTCACTGGCGGCGCCCCCACCCCCACCACTGGCCATGACGGGCTGATGGCCCTTGCGCTTGCGGAAGCGGCGCTGAAATCAGTTGCTGAAGGCCGCGCCGTGAAACTGGCCGAGGTTCTGTGATGGTACCCGATCTGGATCTCATCACCATCGGCCGGTCCAGCGTGGATCTTTACGGCGCGCAAGTGGGTGGCCGGCTTGAGGATATGGCGAGTTTCCAGAAATACGTCGGCGGGTCGCCCACCAACATGGCGGTGGGCACGGCCCGGCTGGGGCTGCGCTCGGCGCTGCTGACGCGGGTGGGCGATGAACACATGGGCCGCTTCATCCGCGAACAGGTGGCGCGCGAAGGTGTCTGCACCGATGGTGTCATCACCGATCCCGAACGGCTGACGGCGCTGGTCTTGCTGGGCATCCGCGACGAACACCGCTTTCCGCTGATCTTCTACCGCGAGAATTGCGCCGACATGGCCCTGTGCGAGGATGATATCGACCCTGCCTTCATAGCCCGGGCTCGGGCGGTGGTGGCGACGGGCACGCATCTTTCCCACCCGAGGACAGAGGCGGCGGTGCTGAAGGCGCTGCGTCTTGCGCGGGAAGGCGGCGCCCGCACTGCGCTGGACATCGATTACCGACCGAACCTCTGGGGCCTGTCCGGCCATGGCGATGGCGAGAACCGCTTTATCGAAAGTGCGGCTGTCACGGCAAAGTTGCAGGGCACACTGCATCTGTTTGACCTGATCGTGGGCACGGAAGAGGAATTCCACATTGCTGGCGGCAGCACCGATACGCTTCAGGCGTTACGCAATGTGCGCGCGGTATCGGCGGCCACGCTGGTGTGCAAGCGCGGCCCGATGGGGGCGGTGGCCTTTACCGCTGCCATCCCCGACGCGCTGGAAAAGGGCGAGGCCGGCCCCGGCTTCCCGATCGAGGTGTTCAATGTGCTGGGCGCGGGCGACGGCTTCATGTCGGGCCTCTTGAAGGGCTGGCTGGATGACGAGGCGTGGCCCGTGGCGCTGAAATACGCCAATGCCTGCGGGGCCTTTGCCGTCAGCCGCCATGGCTGTGCCCCGGCCTATCCCAGTTGGGAGGAGTTGCAGTTCTTCTTCCGCCGCGGCGTGGTGAACCGGGCGCTGCGCCACGATGCGCCGCTGGAACAGATCCACTGGTCCACCAACCGGGCCGAGGATTGGCCCACGATGCGCGTCTTCGCCTTTGACCACCGGATGCAGCTTGAAACCCTGCCCGGGGCCGATGCGGCAAGGATTGGCGCCTTCAAGCGGCTTTGCCTTCAGGCCGCAACCCGGGTGCAGGCGGGCCGCCACGGCTTTGGCATCCTGTGCGATAATCGTCTGGGGCGCGATGCGCTGCATGCGGCGGCTGAAACGGGTCTGTGGATCGGTCGGCCCGTTGAATGGCCCGGCTCTCGCCCCTTGACGCTGGAACCCGAACTCGGCCCCG
>JALQTL010000452.1 GCA_023260935.1 Paracoccaceae bacterium | reverse complement strand
ATAATTTCTGCGAAAGCTGCAACCGCGTGCGCCTAACCTGCACGGGAGAGCTTTTCATGTGCCTTGGGCAGGAAGACATGGCCGATCTGCGCGCGCCCCTGCGCGCCAGTGCCGATGATACGGCGCTGGAGGCAGCAATCCGTGCCGCGATCCAGCGCAAGCCGAAGGGCCATGATTTCGACTATTCCCGCCAGAAGGTCGGCGGTCAGGTCAGCCGCCACATGAGCCATACGGGCGGCTGATCATCAGGCGCTTTCAAGATTTTCCATGCCTTCGCGTTGATCGACCCTTTTGCCCATGGCAAGACACGGCTTTGGGTATCAATTGGGAAGCTTTGGCATGACCTATCTTGGCTACAAATTGCAATGTGACTTTACCGTCGGCGAAGCGATCGGACAGCTTGTGATTTGGGTGTTGCTGTCCATTGTCACGCTGGGGCTCGCCCTTTTCGTGCTTCCCTATTACTTCATCAAGGCCCCGATCAACCGCACAAGTCTTGTTGACGCCACCGGTCGAAAGGTGGCCAGCCTGCATGTGGATGTCGGGTTTGCAGACATCCTTGGTCATGCGCTGGTCTGGCTTTTGCTGACGATCGTTACCCTCGGGCTGGCGTATCTGGTTTATTGGCCCGCCGTCATCAAGCGCCTGCTGAACGCTGTGGTGATCACCAACCTTTAAGCCCCCTCGACATCGATCTGCCGCCCCCGCCGTCATGTCCCGTGGCGGCTGGTCGCACCGTCCTTAAATGCCCGTTTCCCGTTCTATATCAGGAAGGACACGGAAAGGTGCATGATGGATACTCTTTTACTCTCCCGCATCCAGTTTGCGGCCAATATCAGCTTCCACATCCTGTTTCCCACCATCACCATCGCGCTGGGGTGGGTATTGCTGTTCTTTCGCTGGCGCTTTGCCCGGACGGGGCTGCAAAAGTGGATGGATGCCTATCTTTTCTGGGTGAAGGTCTTTGCGCTGTCCTTTGCGCTGGGGGTCGTATCGGGCATCACCATGTCGTTCCAGTTCGGCACCAACTGGCCCGGCTTCATGGAAACCGTGGGCAATGTCGCGGGCCCGCTTCTGGCTTATGAGGTGCTGACGGCCTTTTTCCTTGAAGCGGTCTTTCTGGGCATCATGCTGTTCGGTGCGCGCCGGGTGCCGCCATGGCTGCACATCACCGCAACCGCGCTGGTGGCCTTTGGCACCACGATGAGCGCCTTCTGGATTCTGGTGCTGAACAGCTGGATGCACACACCGCAGGGGTATGAGCTACGCGACGGCATCGTGCATGCGACCGACTGGTGGGCGATCATCTTCAATCCGTCGATGCCATACCGGCTTTCGCATATGCTGCTGGCCTCGGGGCTGACGGTGGCTTTCCTGATTGCGGGGCTTGCGGCCTTTCGTCGGCTGATCGGCGACAGGACGGAAGGTTCGGCGCTGCAACTGCGCTTTGGTCTGACACTTGGCGCGGTGCTGATCCCGGCGCAAATCCTGATGGGCGACCTGCACGGTCTGAACACTCTGGAACACCAGCCCGCGAAAGTTGCGGCGATGGAGGGGAACTGGGAAACCGGGTCGCATGTGCCGCTGCTCTTGTTCGCCATTCCCGATGAAACCCTGCGCACCAACCATGCCGAGATCGCGGTTCCCAACGGCGCCAGCCTGATCCTGAAGCATGATCCCGCCGGTGTGGTGCCCGGGCTGAACGATTTCGTGGCCGCGGATGGCACGCTGCTGCATCCGCCCGTGACACCGGTTTTCTGGGGGTTCCGGGTGATGGTGGGCACAGGGGTGGCAATGCTGGCCCTGTCATGGCTGGGCGTGGCGCTGATCTGGCGCCGCAAGGGGGCCGAGGCGCTGCCCCGCCCCTTCCTGTTTGCCACCACGGCCATGGCCTTTTCGGGCTGGGTCGCCACCCTTTCCGGCTGGTATGTGACCGAGATCGGCCGCCAGCCCTGGCTGGTGACGGGCGTGCTGTCTACCAAGGCGGCGGTGGGCGAGGTGGCCGCCCCGATGGTGATGGGCACGCTGATGGCCTATCTGGCGGTCTACGCCGGATTGCTGATCGCCTATATCGGGGCCCTGATGCATCTGGCGCGGCGGGCGGCCGAAGGCGCCCCTCCGCGTGATCCACTGGAAGCGCGCAGCCCTGCCCCCACCCCGGCGGAGTAAGAAAGATGATGACGATTGATGCCACAACCCTGCCCGTGATCTTTGCCAGCCTGATGGGCGTTTCTATCCTGCTTTATGTTGTCCTGGACGGGTTCGATCTGGGGGTGGGCCTGCTGTTCCCCTTTGCCACCCCCGCAGAGCGTGACCGGATGATCGCCTCGATTGGCCCGTTCTGGGATGCCAATGAAACCTGGCTGGTGCTGGCCATCGGCCTTTTGCTGGTGGCCTTTCCCTCGGCGCACGGGGTGATCCTGACCGCGCTTTACCTGCCCGTGGCGGTGATGCTGATCGGGTTGATCCTGCGCGGGGTGGCCTTTGAATTCCGGGTAAAGGCGCCCCAGGCCCACAAGCGGCACTGGGATGTGGCGTTCTTTGCCGGCAGCCTGATGACGGCGCTGTCACAGGGGTTCATGCTGGGCCTTTACATCATGGGCCTTGGCTGGACATGGGGGCACGCGGCCTTTGGCCTGCTGACGGCCGGGGCGCTGGCGGTGGCCTACAGCTTCATCGGGGCGGCCTGGATCATCCTGAAAACGGACGGTGATTTGCAGAAGAAGGCCGTTGTCTGGGCCCGGGGCGGGATTTGGGGTGTGGTGCTGGGCATGGGGTCGATCTCGGCCGCGCCCCCGCTGGTCAGCCCGCGCATCTTTGACCGCTGGTTCACCTTTCCCGAGCTTTTGCTGCTGGCACCGCTGCCGCTGATGTCGGGGGCGTTGATCGCGCTCCTGTGGGTGGCCCTGCGCCATCTGCCCACGCGGGATGACCGCTTTGCATGGTTCCCCTTTGCCGGCGCGACCAGCCTGATGGTGCTGGGCTTTGCGGGAATGGCTTACAGCTTCTACCCCTATATCGTGCCCGAAAGCCTGACGATCTACGAGGCAGCCTCGGCCCCCGAAAGCCTGCTCATCATCCTGATCGGCACCTGTTTCGTGCTTCCGGTGATCTTGGGATATTCGGTGCTGTCCTACACGGTGTTTCGCGGCAAGGCGACAAGCCTGAGTTATGACTGAACTGAAAAAAGGGGGGGCTGTCTGCCCCCCCGCGCTGCGCGCCCCCCCCGAGAGTATTTTTGCCAAGATGAAGCCCGGAGGAGGAAGGGTTGCTCAGGCCGCAGGCATCCGGCTTTCCACCATGCCGGCATACCAGCTTGACCCGAAGGGAATGGCGTTGTCGTCGAAGTTATAGGCCGGGTGATGCACCATGGCCGTATCGCCATTGCCAAGAAAGATATAGGCACCCGGCCGTGCGTTCAGCATGAAGCTGAAATCCTCGGCGCCCATCAGGGGCGCGGTATTGGCATCGACCCGGCCCGAAACCTCTTGCGCCACCGCAATCGCGTGCTGTGTCTGGTCCTCGGCATTGATCGTGACCGGATAGCCGCGCTGATAGTTGACCGCCGCTGTGGCCCCCAGCGAAAGCGCAAGGCCCGTCACCACCTCGGAAATCCGGCGCTCCACGAAATCCTGAACAGCCGGGTCCATGGTGCGGACGGTGCCCTTCATCTTTACCACCTGCGGAATGACGTTATGGGCCGTGCTGTCGGTTTCCACGGTGCAGACCGACACCACCACCTGTTTCATCGGGTCCACATTGCGCGAGGCGATGGTCTGAAGGGCCACGATCACATGGGCCGCCACCACCGTGGTATCGATGCATTCATGGGGCTTTGCTGCATGACCGCCCTTGCCGGTGATCACCACCTCGAACTGGTCGGCCGCAGCCATGATCGCACCGGGGCGGATGGCGAACTCTCCGACCGGAATGCCCGGCATGTTGTGCATGCCATAGACTTCCTGAATGCCCCAGCGGTCCATCATGCCGTCTGCCACCATCTCGCGCCCGCCACCACCGCCTTCTTCGGCAGGCTGGAAAATGACCACGGCGGTGCCGTCGAAATTTCGCGTCTCGGCCAGATAGCGCGCCGCCCCCAGCAACATGGCGGTATGGCCGTCATGGCCACAGGCATGCATCTTGCCCGGTGTCTTCGAGGCATAATCCACCCCGGTCTGTTCGGTGATCGGCAATGCGTCCATATCGGCGCGCAGGCCGATGACCCGGCCGGCACTGTCGGTCTTGCCCTTGATCACACCCACAACGCCGGTGCGACCGATGCCTTCGACGACCTCGTCACAGCCAAAGCTGCGCAGAAGTTCGGCAACCTTCGAGGCGGTGCGGTGAACATCGAACAAGAGTTCTGGGTGTTCGTGAAAATCCCGGCGCCATGCTGTGATTTCGGGCAGCAGTTCGGCAAAACGGTTCTTGACGGGCATCGGCCGGCTCCTTGTCTGTCGATGACCGGATGGTGAGGCGCTTTGCGCCGGCCCGCAAGATCGTGTCACCGGATTTTCGCGGAAATTTCATTTCGCCTGTGACGGCTCAGCCAAAGCGGCGCGCGGCTTCCAGCGCAAGGCCGGTGCCGACGCTGGCCAGATCGTCCCCCCGCGCCAGCCGCGCCCCCGGTACCACCTGCGCCACGGCCGCACGCAAGGCGGGCAGCGCCGATGACCCGCCGGTCAGAAAGACGGTGCCGATACGGTCGGCCGGGGTGCCGGCCATGGCCAGAACCTGCGCGATCCGTTGGGCGACGCGATCCATCGCCCCGGCAAGGGCCGCTTCCAGCCTTGCCCGCGTGACGACGGGATTGGGCCCGCCCGTCAGTGCCCGCAACATCAGCCGCGTGGCATCATCATGGGAAAGCGCGATCTTGGCGCGCTCCACC
>JALQTL010000303.1 GCA_023260935.1 Paracoccaceae bacterium | reverse complement strand
GACGCCTGGCCCGGTTGCATGGCGTGGCGGGGCGGGTTCATTTCGTGCGGGGCGGGAAGCTCGCGCAGCTGCTGAACCATGCCCGCAGCGCGGTGACGGTGAATTCCACCGCCGGCCAGCAGGTGCTGTGGCGCGGCCTGCCGCTGAAGGTGTTCGGCGCCGCCGTCTATGCCAAGCCAGAGTTCGTCTCGACCCAGGCGCTGCCCGAGTTCTTTGCCCGCCCCACCCGGCCCGACAGCCGCTCCTATCGGGATTACCGCCACTACCTGCTGGAAACCAGCCAGGTTCCGGGCGGGTTTTATTCGTCCCGGGGGCGGCGGGCGCTGCTGCGGCAGGTGGTTGACATGATGCTGGCCCCGGAAGATCCCTATGACGCACTGACATCGGGTAACGCGGCACCACGGCAACAGTTGCGCGTCGTGAACTGAGCCGGCACGCCAAGACTGGCGCTTTATGACGTGATTGGCTAGGTTTGCACCAAAAACTTGAGGCAAATCCAGTCAAAGGAGCCCGAGCAGTGAAAGTGATGTTCTCAAGGGCGGCCAAGGCCGTGACCCTTGTTGCCCTGGTTACGGGCGTGGCGGCTTGCGGCCTGCCGCGGTCGGGGCCGAACAAAAGTGAAATATACAAGGGGTCGGTTCTGAAGGAAGGCGATGCCTTTATCGTGACCGTCAACCCAAGGGTCACGAAAGCCACCGCTGTCATGCCGGCCCTTGGCTTTTCCTCGGCCTTCCAGAAGGCCGGGATTGTCGGCTCTGACACGATCAGTGCCGGCGATACGCTGGGGCTGACCATTTTTGAAAACGTGCGCGACGATCCGCTTCTGGGCAATACCGGGCAGCGCGTTTCGGCATTGGAAGAAGTGCAGGTGGATGGGCAGGGGTTCATCTTTGTGCCTTATGCCGGGCGGATCAAGGCTGCCGGCCAGACGCCCGAGGGCCTGCGCCAGGCAATCACCCGCAAGCTTGACACCCAGACACCGGACCCGCAGATCACCGTGCAGCGCCTTGCCGGCGACGGTTCGGCCGTGTCGGTTCAGGGGGCGGTCGGGGCCACCGGTGTCTACCCGATCGAACGGCCCACGCGCACCCTTTCGGCGATGATCGCAAAGGCGGGCGGCGTCGCCATCGAGCCTGAGTCCGCGCTGATCCGCGTGACGCGGGGCGGGCAGACGGGTCAGGTCTGGTTGCAGGATCTGTATTCCAACCCCGCGCTGGATATCGCGCTGCGCCCGGGCGACAAGATCGTTGTCGAACGTGACCGCCGCGCCTTTGTGGCTCTGGGCGCGACGGGGGCACAGAACCGTGTGCCGTTCGAGACGCAGACGCTGTCGGCGATCGAGGCGATTGCCATCGTCGGGGGCCTGAATACCGGGCTGGCCGATCCGACCGGCGTGTTCGTGTTCCGCAACGAAGCGGCGCCGATTGCCAATGCCGTACTGGGGCGCAACGATCTTCAGGGCGACCAGCGGATGGTCTATGTGCTGGACCTGACCGAACCGACCGGCATGTTCGAAGCGCGCGATTTCTCGATCCGCGACGGCGATACCGTCTATGTGACCGAAGCCCCCTATGTGCAGTGGCGCAAGGCGCTTTCGGCAATCACCGGCACCGTGGGCGCGGCGGATTCGCTGGCCACGGCAGGCACCGGCGGCTGAGGCCGCCTTGGCGCCGCGGCCGGATGAAGAACCAAAGGCCGCCGGGGCTGTTCCCCGGCGGCTTTCGTTTGCCACGGGCGGCTTCTTGTGGAACCGCCGTCTGCGCCGCATTCTGCAACTTGCCGGGCATCAGCTTCACCCCGGGCGGCCCCGACCGGGTGAAGGCGTCGTGGTCTGGGGCCGCAGCCCCCATGCGTGGCGGGGCGAGGCCATGGCCGCGCGCCATCAGGCGCCGCTGGTCAGGATCGAGGATACGTTTCTGCGCTCGCTCCGGCCCGGGCGGGCGGGTGATCCCCCGGCCGGCTTGCTGATCGACCCCGTTGGTGTGCATTTCGACAGCGCCACCCCGTCCCGCCTGGAACAGATCCTGAGCCAGCATGAGTTGGACGATTCAAACCTTTTGCAGCGGGCTCGTGATGGAATTTCGCGGATGCGGCAACTGGAGCTTTCAAAATACAACAATTTTGATCCCACCCTGTCGCCCCCGCCGCCGGGCTATGTGCTGATCGTGGACCAGACGCGGGACGATGCGTCGATCCGCCATGGCGGGGCCGATGCGGCAACGTTCAGGCATATGCTGGCCGAGGCGATGGACCGGCACCCCGGCGCGCGGATCGTGATCAAGACCCATCCGGAAACCGCACTTGGCCTGCGCAAAGGGCATTTCGGGCCGGAGGATGCCACGGGAAGGGTCAGCCTGCTGACCGATCCCGTTTCCCCCTGGCAGGTGCTGGAAGGGGCGGTTGCGGTGCATGCGGTAACTTCTCAGCTGGGTTTCGAGGCGATTCTGGCCGGCCATCGCCCGCATATCCATGGCCAGCCCTTCTATGCCGGTTGGGGCCTGACCGAAGATCGCCACCCCCTGCCCCGCCGCGGCCGCAACCTGACACGCGCCCAGCTTTTTGCTGCGGCGATGATTCTGGCCCCCGTCTGGTATGACCCCTGCCGCGACCGGCTTTGCCGGTTCGAGGAGGCGGTGGACCAGATGGAGGCCGAGGTCAGGGCGTGGCGCGAAGACCGCGGGGGCCATGTGGCGGCCGGCATGCGGATGTGGAAACGCCCGCGGCTTCAGGACGTGTTCGGCCGCCACAAACCACTTGTCTTTTGCAATGATCCGGTCCGGGCCGCATTCCGGGCAAAGGCAAGCGGGCGCGGGCTTCTGATCTGGGCCGGGCGGGCGATGGATATCGACACGCCGACCGGCGTCCGGGTCCGGCGGGTCGAGGACGGGTTCCTGCGGTCCCGCGGGCTAGGGGCCGATCTGGTGCCCCCGATCAGCCTGGTGGCGGATGATCTGGGCATCTATTACGATCCTGCCCGCGAAAGCCGGCTGGAACGGCTGATCCTGTCGCCCCTGCCCGCCGGAGGGCTGGCGCGGGCAGAACGGCTTCGTGCGGCGGTGGTGTCGGCAGGCCTGTCAAAATACAATCTGTCCGCCCCCCTGCCCAACCTGCCTGCCGGGCGGCGCGTTCTGGTGCCGGGGCAGGTCGAGGATGACGCCTCGATCCGGTTGGGAACCGACAAAATCAACACAAA
>JALQTL010000203.1 GCA_023260935.1 Paracoccaceae bacterium | reverse complement strand
GGCGATACCCAGAGCCTGATTGATGCGGATCAGCCGCTGAAAACCATTGGCGGCAAGGGGCTGTTCACGCGCGAGATCGAAGAGGCGTTGCTGGATGGCGGGATCGATGTGGCTGTCCATTCGATGAAGGACATGCCCACGGTGCAACCCGACGGTCTGCTTCTGGATTGCTATCTGCCGCGGGAAGATGTGCGTGACGCCTTCGTTTCACCGGGGGTGGCGCGGCTGGCTGATCTGCCGGAAGGGGCGCTTGTGGGGTCTTCCAGCCTGAGGCGGCGGGCACAGTTGCGGCTGAAGCGGCCGGATCTGCGGTTGGTGGAATTCAGGGGCAATGTGCAGACCCGGATGAAGAAGCTGGAGGATGGCGTGGCCGTGGCCACTTTCCTTGCCATGGCGGGGTTGAACCGGCTGGGCATGGCGCATGTGGCGCGTTCTGCCATTCAGCCGGAAGAGATGTTGCCGGCGGTTGCGCAAGGCGCGATCGGGGTTGAGCGGCGCAGCGCCGATGACCGGGTGGCAGCCCTTCTGGCCGCGATCCACGACCGGGATACCGGGCTTCGGCTGGCGGCCGAGCGGGCCTTCTTGCGGCGACTGGACGGGTCTTGCGAGACGCCGATTGCCGGGTTGGCCGAGATCGAAGGGGGCACCATCCGCCTGCGGGGCGAGATTCTGCGCCCCGACGGGTCTGAGGCGATTGCGGGAGAGCGGCGCGGGCTGGTTTCCGACGCGGCCGGTCTGGGCGAGGATCTGGCGGATGAACTCCTACGCCGCGCACCGGCCGATTTCTTCAGCTGGAAGGCGTAAGTGCCGCCGGCAGAAGCGGGCGTCGGCTGTCCATCCACCACAGGGAAAAGCCGCCCGTCAGGGCAATGACGCCGCCCATTGTGGCAACAAGGCCGTAACCTGCCAAGGCAGTGCCGATGGCAAAGGCCGCGGCGGCAAGGATATCCCCCACCAGCTTTTGCAGCGCCAGAAGGGCGGCGGCGGTGCCGGGCTGACCGGCCAGAAGATCCTGATAATAGCTGATCGGAAGGATCAGCATGGCGGTCCCGCCGAGGCCCGCCACGAAGGTCATCGCCCAGATTGCCGGGGTTGGCGCCAGCATCGGCATCAGCACCAGATGGCAGATGTACAGTGCTGTGCCGACAAGGATCAGGCGCGCGCGCGGGATATGCCCCAGATAGCGCGGCAACAGCAGCATGAAGGGCACTTCCCACCCTGCTACAAGCCCCACATACAGCGCCACATCCGATGTGGACCGACCCGCCGCCTGTTCGAAGATGAGCGAGACCAGAACCATGTAAAGGATGCCCGAAGACGTTACCGCGCCAAGGCACAGAAGGCGCAGGGAAACCGCTGGCCGGGCCAGTTGCGCAATGGCCTGTGACAGGCGCAGGCCCGAAGGCCGATCCTGCCATGTGGTCTGGCCATCGCGCGGCCAGATGAACAGGATCACCAGCAGCAGGCCGAAACTGGCCAGCCCGCCCGAGACATAGACCGCCATCACCCCGGTGCCCCGGGCGAAGGCGATGGTCCAGAAAACCAGCATCAGAAGAAAGGTCACCGACATCGCAGCGCGGATGGTGGCCTGAATGCCTTCTCGCTGCGAGGGGTGGCCCTGTGCGGCCAGCTTGTTCAGCGCGAAGGTCTGGCCGAACAGGGATGAAGCGATGGACAAAAGCACCCCCGCACTCAGGATGAAGGTCGCGGGATGCGGGGCGACAAGCATCAGCCCCATGCCGGCCAGTCCGGCCCCAGCCGTGACCAGCGCGATGCGCCGGCGGTTTGCCTTCTGGTCCGACAGGATGCCGATGAAGACCGAGGTGGTGACCGCCACGGCCGAGGCCAGCACCATGACGGCAGCAAAGGCCGAATGCGACAGGCCGATCACCTCGATCCCGATCAGGGATTGATAGGGATAGATCGATGCGTTTACGCAGCCGATCAGTCCGATGATCGCGGCCAGCATGCGCAGAACGGGCGTCTCGAGGACGGTCCGAAGGGCTGTCACGATGGGATGACCTTTCCGGGGTTCATCAGGTTCTGGGGGTCAAGGGCCGCTTTGATCGCCCGCATCACGTCCAGCGCGACGGGCGGTTTGCGGCGTGCCATCGAGGGTTTCTTCGACAGGCCTACGCCATGTTCGGCGCTGAAGGAACCGCCCAGTTCGGCCACCACATCCTCGATCAGCGTCACGATGGCATCGGCATGGGCCGGATCGTCCCGGGTGGGAAAGACCGTCAGATGCAGGTTGCCATCGCCCAGATGGGCCACGACAAGGGTGCTGGCCCCCGAATCCAGCGCGGGCAGGCGGGCATCAATCCGGTCCAGAAAGCCCTGCACCTTGTCCAGCGGCACGGCCACATCGGTATCAATGAAGGGGCGGACGGCAAAGGTGATCTCGGCCGCTGCCTCGCGCCGGGCCCAGATCGCGCGACGCTGGCTTTCGGAACGGGCGATGACGGCATCGGTGATCAGCCCTGCCTCCATCACCCTGGCCAGCGTGGTTTCCAGAAGGTCGGTCAGGGGAACTGTCCCATCGGGGTCAGGGTCAGTCAGGGCGGGGGCCGTGGCGCCCAGTTCGACAAGGATCGTGACATCGGGAGTGTCGGTGAACGGCTGGCCCAGATCGGGGCGCACCTCGGACAGGCGGCGGGCATAGCTGGCAGGCATGAATTCGAATGCCTCGACCAGCCCGCCCGTGGCCTCTTGCAGGCGGTTCAGCAGCACCAGCGCATCGGGCAGGCTGCGCGCGGCCATCACGGCCGTGGCATGGGCGCGCGGGGCCGGCACCAGTTTCATCACTGCGCCGGTGATGATGCCAAGGGTGCCTTCGGCGCCGATGAAAAGATCCTTCAGGTCATAGCCCGAATTATCCTTGTGCAGTTCCGACATCAGGTTCAGCACCCGGCCATCTGCCAGCACCACCTCGATCCCCAGACAGAGGGTGCGGGTAGACCCGTAGCGCAGCACGTTCGACCCGCCGGCATTGGTGGACAGAGCCCCCCCGATCATGGCTGACCCGCGTGCCCCGAACCACAGCGGGAAGTAAAGCCCGGCAGCAGCGGCGGCATCATGCAGGCTGGACAGGATCACCCCGGCTTCGACCCGGGCCGTGCGGGTATCGGGATTGATGGATTGGACCCTGTTCATCCGTTCAAGGCTGATCATCAGCCCGCTTTCGGTATATGTTCCGCCCGTCAACCCGGTGTTGCCGCTGACCGGCACCACCGGCACCCCGTGGCGCGCGGCGATGGTGACGCAGGCCGAAACCTCGGCCGTGCTGGCGGGGCGGGCGACGGCAAGGGGCTGGGCGCTGTATTTGCCAGTCCAGTCACGGGCGTGGCGGGCCGTATCGGCTCCGGTCAGCACATGGGTGGCGCCGATGGCATCGGCCAGTTCGGTAACAAGGCTCATCCCGATCCCCTGAAAGTGACGAAGGCATGACGCTTTTTGCGACGCTGGACAAGGCCCGGTGCGGCAACAGTCGCGGCAGATTGACGCCTTCCTGCAAGCATGCGACGGTTTCGGCGAATGCCAACCGGATGGCGGGGCTGTGATGCGTTTTGTCGTTCTGGCGGCCTGTCTGGCGATCTGGGGGTTGGCCGCGCCCGCACAGGATCTGGAACCGCCCGAGGCGGGCAGCTACCGGATCGACCTTGGCCATACCCGACTCCTGTTCCGCGTCAGCCATCTGGGGTTTTCGAACTATACCGCGCTGTTCACCGACATAAGCGGCGATCTTGCCTTTGATCCCGAGGCG
>JALQTL010000088.1 GCA_023260935.1 Paracoccaceae bacterium | reverse complement strand
ACGGTTTCCTCGATATGGTGGAACGATCCCCGCTGGGTATAGTTGTTGAACCCGTCCGTGCCGCCACCGATCACCATCTCGCCCTTGTCGGACTGGCTCATGTAGCCGTGCACGGTATTGGCCATCACGACAACGTCCATGCAGGGCTTGATCGGTTCCGACACCAGCGCCTGCAGGCACATGGATTCGACCGGCAACCGGAATCCCGCCATATCGGCCACCTGACCCGAATGGCCGGCCACAACGATGCCAAGCTTCTTGGTGCCAATGAAACCCTTTGTCGTCTCGATCCCGGTGACGCGGCCGTTGTCAGAACGCACGCCCTTGACCTCGCAGTTCTGGATGATGTCCATCCCCATGGCCGAACAGGCGCGGGCATAGCCCCAGGCCACGGCATCATGGCGCCCGGTACCACCACGCGCCTGCCAGAGCGCGCCCAGAACCGGATAGCGCGGCCCGTCGATATTCATGATCGGGCAAAGTTCCTTGACGCGCTGGGGGGTGATGAATTCGGTCTGCACGCCTTGCAGGCTGTTGGCATGGGCTGTGCGCAGATAGCCGCGCACCTCGTGATGCGTTTGCGCCAGCATCATCACGCCGCGCGGGCTGACCATCACGTTGTAGTTCAGATCCTGGCTGAGCGTTTCATAAAGGCTGCGGGATTTTTCATAGATCGCGGCCGAGCTGTCCTGAAGGTAGTTCGACCGGATGATGGTGGTGTTGCGCCCGGTATTGCCGCCGCCCAGCCATCCCTTTTCCACGATGGCCACGTTGCGGATGCCGTGGTTCTTGCCAAGGTAATAGGCAGTGGCAAGGCCATGCCCGCCGGCGCCCACGATGATGGCATCATATTGGGCCTTCGGTTCGGGGGATTTCCACGCCCGCTCCCAGCCCATGTGATAGCTGAGCGCCTCCTTGGCGATGGCAAAGACGGAATAGCGTTTCATCTGCGGCATCCTTCCGGCTGGTCCGGCATATGGTCCCTGTCTGGACCCTGCGGCGGAAGGTTCCGCCCCTGCCAGCGGCACTACAGGGAAAATTGCGACATCGGCAAGGGGGCGTGCAAGGGGCGAGTTTGGGCTGATCCTACGCGCGCCCCGCCGCGTCAGCGGTAACGAAGCCGCGCCTGCGTCCAATTGCGGCTTTCGGTTCGGGCGCCGAGCCATTACATGGGGGCCGAAGGCAAAAGAACGGGCGGACGGGAACGATGGATTGGGCTTTCTGGCTGGCGGCAGCGGTCCTGACGCTGGGGGTGGCGGCAACGCTGGTCCGGGCAGTGACGAAGGCGCGGGCGGAAATCAGGTCGGCGGCCGATTTCGATCTGGTGGTCTACCGCGACCAGCTGGCCGAGATTGACCGCGACATTGCCCGGGGCACTCTGGCGGCAGAAGACGCAACGCGGCTGCGCACGGAAGTTTCGCGCCGCCTGCTGGAGGCGGACCGTGCCGCCGCAAAGGGCGGAGCTGCGCCGGCTGCGTCACGCGGTGGATGGGGCGCCATGGCGCTGATCCTGTTGGTCGTGGGCGGGGCCGCTGCGGTCTACACACGGATCGGGGCGCCCGGCTACCCCGACCTGCCGCTTGCAGACCGGTTCGCATTGTCTGAAGAGATGCGCGCCAACCGCATCAGCCAGGCAGAGG
>JALQTL010000039.1 GCA_023260935.1 Paracoccaceae bacterium | reverse complement strand
TCGCAATATAGGGGATGAGCGGAAGGTTAAGAATAAGCAGAACTATATTTCCAATATACATAGAGATAATCACGGCCCATATCAATCCCGCCGCCGCCCTTGCCCCGATGGCCGAGGCCGTGCCCTTGCGTCCGCTTCTGTCGGCGCTGCGGGGGCGTGGGCTGAAGATCGGGCTTGCGACGAATGACACCGAAGCCCCCGCCCGCGCGCATCTGGCCGCGCATGACATCAGCGACCTTTTCGATTTCGTTTCCGGTTATGACAGTGGCCACGGACCAAAGCCGGGGCCGGGCATGTGCCTTGCCTTTGCGCGCCACGTCGGGCTTTTGCCCGAACACTGCGTGATGGTGGGGGACAGCCTGCATGACCTGCATGCCGGCAGGGCAGCGGGAATGCGCTGTGTGGCGGTTCTGACGGGAATTGCGGGCCGTGACGAACTGGCGCCCCATGCAGATGCCGTTCTGGACCATGTCGGCCAGCTGCCCGACTGGCTCGATCAGCAGGCATAGCGAAAAAACGACGCAATCGCGTCGCGGATGAAGTGCCCACGGGGCCTGTGTTTCGGCCATCCTGCACCCGAAGGCCGCCGACTGGCGGTGCAGGAGGTCAGGTCATGTCGGAAGATCAGGGGCGCAAGCGCAGGGCAGGGGGGCGCGCGGGCAACAAGGCACGCGCCGGGACGGCCGTGATCGACCAGATGCCGTGGCGCGTGCCGGTGAACCCGGACCGCCCGACCGAACCGCTGGATGCCGATGGCGTGCAGCGTATCCACAAAGGCGCGATGCGCATCCTTTCCGAAATCGGGATCGAATTCCTGAACCCCGAGGCGGTGGGCATCCTGCGGCAGGCCGGGTGCATCGTGAATGGCACCAATGTGCGGATGGATGAGGATTTCGTGATGGAAATGGTGGGCAAGGCGCCCCGCGATTTCACCATCACCCCCCGCAACCCGGATCGGGAGCTGATCATCGGCGGCAAGCACATGGTGTTTGTCAATGTCTCTTCCCCCCCGAACGCATGGGATCTGGAGCGCGGCAAACGCTCGGGCGATTTCGAGACGTTCAAGGAATTCATGAAGCTGACGCAGTATTTCAACTGCATTCACATTGCCGGCGGCTATCCGGTGGAACCGATCGACATCCATCCCTCGGTGCGCCATCTGGATTGCCTTTTTGAAAAGCTGACGCTGACCGACAAGGTGGTGCATGCCTATTCCCTGGGTGCAGAGCGGGTTGAAGACGTGATGGAGATGACGCGTCTTGCCGGTGGACTGACGCATGAGGAATTCGATACCAAGCCCCGGATGTATACCAACATCAACTCCGTCTCTCCGCTGAAACACGATTTCCCGATGCTGGATGGTGCCATGCGCCTGGCGCGGCGCAATCAGCCGGTGGTTGTGACGCCCTTTACCCTTGCCGGGGCCATGGCGCCGGTCACCATGGCGGGGGCCGTGGCGCTGTCGATTGCCGAGGCTTTGGCGGCCGTGGTGCTGCTGCAATACATCCGCCCGGGCTGCCCGGTGGCGATCGGCACCTTTACCTCGAACGTCGATATGAAGTCCGGGGCGCCGGCCTTTGGAACGCCCGAATACATGCGCGCCACGCAAATGACCGGGCAACTTGTCAGGTTCTACGGAGTGCCCCTGCGGTCGTCGGGGGTCTGTGCGGCCAATGTGCCGGACGGGCAGGCGATGTGGGAAACCTCGAACAGCCTGTGGGCGGCTGTGCAAAGCCAGACCAACATGGTTTATCACGCGGCGGGCTGGCTTGAGGGCGGGCTTATCGCCAGCCCCGAGAAG
>JALQTL010000389.1 GCA_023260935.1 Paracoccaceae bacterium | reverse complement strand
CGGTCATAGAACGCACCCAGCCCTTCCTCGCGCGGGGTATGGTTCGACGCCGCGAACAACAGCCGCATCGGCACCTTGCGCACCTTGCCACGATCATGAAACTTGCGTTCGTTCATGAAGGTCAGCAGCGCATTCAGGATGGCGCTGGAGGCGTTGAACACCTCGTCCAGAAACACCACCTGCGCCTTTTGCATCATGCCGGTTTCTTCGCGAACCAGAATCGGGGGGGTGCCGAACACGCGCGCCAGATCGAATTGCCCGAACAGTTCCGACGGTTCGGTGAATTGCGTCAGCAGATATTCGAAATAGGCTTCCTTCTTGGATTCTGCGGAACCAGCAGGGTCCCCTTGCGCAAAGGCATCGTCGCCAATCAGACCGAGTAGATGGCAGAAACTGCGGATGATCCGGGATTTCGCCGTGCCGGGCGGCCCGATCATCACCATCGGCTCGCCAGTCAGCGCGGCCAGCATCATGCAGTCCACCGTCCGCTCCATGCCGTAGAAGCGCGCGTTCAGGACAGACTGCAAAGCCAAGATGGTGTCGAACGTCGCCCGATGACCGTCGTGCAGCGATTTCAAGGCATCCGCTTGGAACATGGTCGATCCCCTTACCTTTCCATCGTGTCGGCTGCGATCAACCCAAGGGTCTTGCGCGCCTCGGCCAGCACCAGACGGTCTGACGGCCCCGGATATCCCGGCTGGTCCGGCGCTTCGCGTGCCATGGCCTCAAGCCGTGCCCAGGCCTGTTCGGAAAGCCCTTTCGGCCGACCCGAACCGATGATCAGCGTCAGAAACGTCTGAACCGACAAGGGTTCCAGCGGTGGACCACCCGGCGCAAAGAACACCCGTCGGCGCAAGCCGCGGTAGGTCAACCGCTGCGCCTCGGCCAGAAAGGTCGGCGCGGTCAGGGCCGTTGCAAGGGTTGCCTGCGCCCATTCGGGGGGAACATGCGCCGGTTCCCGCCGGAACCGTGTCAACAGCCGCTCCAGAATTCCCGGGTCCTTTCCCGATGCAAGCACCCGGTGCTGAAGTGGCGAACCCGGCTCGAACACACTGAACGGCATCGCCTTGTTCACTCTGTTGCCCCGCCGCAGGACAGAAGGCGGCACCGCGCCCACCGGGGTCAAAGTCGCCGTCAGATTGCGCATGTCCCCGGAAAATCCGGGGCTGTCCCCCAAGGCGCGCGCCAATGCCACCAAGGCAAGCGACCGAAATTCACGAATCGCGCCCTGAATAACCGCCGAGGAAAGATCAAACCCGCTCATTCAGGTTACTCAATCCCAACGAAAGAACACTGTCAATTCGTTCTCCTGCCAATCCAGAGACTTGCGGCAAGCAGCATCAAACCCAATGCAATGGCCAAAGGGTGCAGCGGATCACGCTTCGGCGGCGGCGTGGTCCGGACCAGTGTCGGGGCGGCATCGGTCAGATCAACTCCCCCCGTCCGTTGCGCCATATCCCTCAGCCGGGCAGCGTCGATCCCGAAATCGAAGGCCTCGCCTTGCCCGGATGATGCGGCACCCGCCCCGCGCCCGGGAATCGAGATCGGAATCACCTGCGCAGCCCCCCCCGGCTCCATCAGAATCAGTTCCCCGCGCCCGGCCTCTGCCATCGGGCGAAGCTTTACCGCCGCCTCGAACCGGCCCGGGGCGCCCACCGCGCGGAACGCCAGCGGCTGATCCCCCTGCCCCGGCAGCCGAAGCATCCCCGAAAGCGACGTCGGCAGCGGGTCGGCCAGGCCCTCTGCTGCCAGGGCCAGCGCCGAAAGGGTCAGGCGGTCCCCCTCCTGCCGCAGGCGCAGGTCGAACCGGTCGGGCCTGCTCCAGCCCAGCAAGGCGGTCAGCACCTCGGCCACCTCGTCCGGTGGGGCTGATGGCGGCAGGTCCGACAGGAACACCCCGGTTCCCGCGCCGGGCACGGCGGCATCGCGGCGGATCGCCAGCACCGGATCGGGCGGCGGGTCGAGGTGCAGGCTGATCACCTCCGCATCGATCCGCGGATAGGCGATGGCAAGGCCCGGCAAGCCAACCCCGGTCAGCGGCGCGCGCGCACCGGCCGGGATCGGGCGCAACGGGCCTTCGCGCCAGTAAAGGTTTCGCACCTCGGGTTCGAAATACTCCAGCCGGATGCCCGACACGCTGCCCCGCAGCAGGATCTCCTGCCCCCAGGCAGCAACGCCCCTGGGAAAGGGCTCGCCCACGGTCGAAACGGCCGTGGTATGGCACTGGGGGTTCGTGGCCGGCGGCTGGAAACCGCCATCCGAGATGAAGAAGAACGCGCAGTAGTTCGTGCGCAGCGCGGCGGCATTGCGCAGGGTGCTGTCCGGTGCGGTTCCGCCACCGATTGTAAGCCGGTCAACGAAGGCCCGCGCCTGCGCAAGCGTCGCGGCTGAGGCAGGCTGGCGGCTGAAGCTGGCGCCCGGGGCATCGGAAAATGGCAGGATCGCAAGCGTATCCTGCGGGCGCAACTGATCCATGACCGCATGCGCGACGGCCTTTGCCAGCCCGAAGGAATCGACCATCGAGCCGGACGTGTCGATCAGGATCACCACATCCCGGCCCGGCGGGGCTTGAACGAATTCCCGCGGATCGCTGTCCACCGGCAGGATCGGCGACAAGGCGCTTGCATTCCATTCGCCGATCACCTGCGGCTTCTCCGGCGCGTCCCGCAGCGGACCGTTGACCAGCAGGATCCCCGTGCGGTTCGCCACCTGCAACAGCGACCTGTCATAACCGGGGGGGAAATCCCCGGGCGACAGGCCGTCGATCACCACAAGGTCGAATGTGCCGGGATCAGGCGGTTCGCCCGGATTGCCATCCACCCGTATAAAACGCGCGGGGTCCAGCCCGCCAAGCCAGGGTGCAGGCCCGAAGGCCAGCACCCGCGCCGGGCCTCGCACAAGGGTATACAGCACCCTGTCCTGCTCCGCGCCGCCTGCCCCGGAAAAGCCAAGCCGCACATGCTGGACCCCGCGCGACGGAAACCGCGTCGTCAGGCGCACCGGCTGCAAGGATGCGGCATTGGGCACGATGGCATCGGATTTCACGCTGCCGTCCTCGGCGGTCAGCGTGCCTTCGCCCAGCACCGTTCCCCGCACGGTTGCCTCCTGCCCGATCTGTTGTTCCGGCCCCAGATCGGCGGCGATCAGGCCCTGTGCCGGGGCACGCGACCCCGCGGGCAACACCGAAATCGCGACCCCCGCGGCCGCCGCGCGATCCAACAAGGACTCTGGCAGCTCAGGTCGGAACCGGCCATCCGACAGCATCAGGACCGCCCCGCGTCCGCCCGCCTCGCGGATGCGGTCCAGCGCGGCGCCCAGCCCGGCATCGGCGCGCGACCCTTCTTGTCCTGCGCGCACGGGCAAGGCGCGGATCAGGTCCGGCAACCGTTGCAACGGAAGGACAGCCCCCCCGGGCACGACCCCTTGCGCAAAACCCAGAACCTGCCCGGTCCAGCCTTCGCCCTCCAGATCGGCGGCCATCTCGGCCGCCCGCCCAGCCAACTGGTCCAGCGCGGCGCGGGCAACGGCCTCGTCGCGCCACAGGCTATCCGAAAGATCGACCAGCGCCACGACATGCCCGGCAGCGGCCATCGGCTGGGCGGATTGCACACGCTGCGGCTGGCCCGCCGCCAGCGCAAGCAGCAGCGCCGACAGACCCAGCAACGCTGCCGAGGTTGCGCCCCGAACCCCGCCCTTGCGCAGCCCCAGCACCGCCAGCGCAGCGCCCAGAACCGCAAGCGCCAGCGCCCCGGGCCACCAGCCCAGCGTTCCGGCACAATCCAGCACGCCCCCGGGCAGGGCAATTCCCCGGATCAGCTCACACGGCACCAGCACGCCTCCGCCTCAGGGACCACAGCCGCTCGGCCAGCATCGCCGCCAATGCCATCAGCAACAGCAGCGGCCAGACCGGCTGTGCCGATGCCACGGCCATCGGCGCGCTGTAATCGGCCGGGGGTGGTGCCGGTGCCAGCGGCCGGGCCGTATCGCTTTCCTTCCAGGCCTCCGTTACCCCCTGCCCCGACGCGGTTTCCCAGCGCAGGTCCAAAGGCACCTCATCCCCGCCCGAAAGCGCCTGCAAGGCGGAATAGAACAGCGTCAAGGCCAGCGCGGTGACATCCGGGTCGGCATCGCGCACCGGGGCCGGCACGATCAGCCCCGGCGGGTCCGCCCGGCGCGCGATCAGCACACCGCCCGCCGCATCGGTCAGGACCGGCGCGAACCCCGGTGGCAACGCGCCGGGCATCGGCGCGGGCATCCGGCGTTCCAGCACATCAAGGTTGATCGCCCCCAGCAGCGACGGGTCCTCGACAAAGGCCCCGATTTCGCGCGGGGCGGCCCCGGCCCAGCCGGGGTAAACTGCCAGCACCGCAGCCCGGGCAGGCACAGACGGCAGGTCCGCCAAGGGCACCACCGATACCCCGGCCCGATCCGATTGGCGCACCCCGCGCGGCAGCGGCACACTTGGCAGCCGCCAGTCCAGCACGATCGCATCCGGCGCGGTCAGATCGAACACCAGCCGGTCGTCACCACCATAGGCACCACCAGATTCCAGCCGCGCAACATGCGCCCCGCCTGCCCCGGGCACCATCTGCGCGAAAAAGCGCCCCGGACGATCCAGCGACGGTTCAAGCGCCGGTCGCCGCTCGCCCCCGGGGCCGCTGACCACCAGCACCGGACCATCGGTATCCCCGAACGCATCCACCGTCAGGATGATCGAGGCAGGCGTCCCGTCCAGCCGCGGCGGCACCTGACGCGCCGCCGTGATCGCCACATTTGCGACCGGCTCACCCACCTGCACCCAGCGCAAGGCTGGCGCGCCCTCGGGCCAGGCTGCGGTCGGGGCGGGCAGGTCCGACAGGACCGTGACATGGGTGATGGTGCAACCGGCATCCTCCTGCCGCGCCGCCTCCAGCAAAGACAGGGCATCGGCCCCTTCCGGCAGCGCCTCGGCCTCATCCAGATCAGCCAGGCTCGCGCGGCGCAGCGACCGCCCGGCCAGGATCACCTCGTCGCAATAAGGCGCCGCACCGGCTGCGGCGCGGGCGGCCGCGGCCTCGTCCCGGACCGCGATACGGGCAAGGTCCAGCCGCGACGCCCCATCGGCCACCGTGCCCATCCCGTGCGAGACATCCAGCACGATCCGCAAACCGATCTGCGGGTCCGGGGTCGACAGCCGCAGACGCAGGTCGGCCCAGATCGCGGCCAGGGCCAGAACCACGGCCAGCAGATGCAGCCAGAACGGCAAGGACCGCACCGGCAGCGCAAGTGCCAGGCGTAGCACCGGCCGCGGTGCCTTGGGCGGGTCCGGCAACAGCCGGGCAAAAGACAGCCGCAGGTCGCGCGGCGCGGGGCGCTGCAGATACCAGGCCAGAACCCCCAGCCCGGCCAGAAGGGCCAACCCCGCCGCGATCATCCCGCCCCCCCGCGCGCGGCAATGCCGCGCAGCAGGCCGCGGGCCGGAAAGCTGGCGGCGAACCCGGCCCGCAAGGCGGCACGCCTGCCGGGGGTGGGCCAGATCATCGGCGGGGCGACCGGCAGGACGGGGCCGGACCCTTGTGCC
>JALQTL010000430.1 GCA_023260935.1 Paracoccaceae bacterium | reverse complement strand
CCGATGCCGATGGCATCCAGCGTGACGGTGGCAAGGATGAAGGCAAGCGCAAGGCGGGGCGAAGCGGGCATGATGTCTCTCGGCCCCGAAAGGAAGGGGAAGCGGGCGGCGATTTCGCTGTCAGCCTAGGTTGGCATGGACCTGTCCGCAATCCCGTGAAGCAGGCGGGCAAGCGCGCCCGGCATCGAGAAGAAGGGCGAATGGGACGAGGGCAGCACGCTGACGTTTTCCGGGGAAAGGCCCCGCGCCATCGTCTGCTGATATTCGGGCGGAATGGCGCGGTCTTCGCTACAGCGGATATAGTGGCGCGGCAGGCTCTGGCTGCGATCCGTCAGGGTCAGGGGCGTTTCCTGAGGCAGAATCGGCTGGGGGCACAGGCACAGCCGGGCCAGAGCCTGCGCCTCGGGGGCGCAATCGTGGTAGAAAAGGTCATCAGCCATCGCGGGGTCGAAGGCAAAGCTGGTGCGGGTGGCATCCACGCGGATCGCCGGGGCCAGCGGCTGGCGCGGGCCGGCGCGGCGCATGTCGGCCAGCGACAGGCCCGAGACCGGCAGATAGGCGCAGACATAGGCCAGCGCACGGATCAGGCGGGGATCACGCTCGGCCGCGGCGGTGATCGGGTAGCCCGCCATGGAATGACCGACAAGGATGGTGGGCCCTGCCAAGGCCGACAGGATCGCTCCGGCATAGCTGTCCAGCGTGACCGAGGCGGCGGGGGTATGGTCCAGCCCATGCCCCGGCAGGTCGATGGCGCGGGCGGTATGGCCCAAAGCTTCCAGCGCCGGGATCACCCGGTGCCAGCACCAGGCGCCATGGCAGGAACCGTGGATCAGAAGGAAGTCAGCCATGTCCGATCTCTTTCAGAAAGCCGGCAATCGCGCTGCCGTATTCGGCGGGCCGTTCTGCCATTGGCAGATGGCCTGCGCCGCGGATCAGGTGAAACCGGCTGCCGGCGATCAGATCGGCGGTTTCGCGCACCAGATCGGGCGGGGTTGATCCGTCATTGGCCCCGGCAATCGCCAACGTCGGCAGGCGCAGGGCGGCGGTTGGCGTGTAGAAATCGGTGCCCGCAATGGCGGCCGCCGCTCCGCACCATCCTTCAGGGTCTGTGCGCAGCAGAAGGTCGCGAAACGCTGGCATGGCGGGCTGATCCCGCCAGAGCCTGCCGAACCAGCGTTCCATCGTGGCATCGGCCACCGCAGCAAGGCCGCCTGTGCGAACGGCCTCGATCCGGGTTTGCCACTGGCTGGCGATGCCGATCCGCGCGGCGGCGTTCGACAGCACCATGGCCCGCACCAGATCCAGCCGCTTGGTCGCCAGCCCCTGCGCGATCAGCCCACCGATGGAAAGGCCCACCACCACGGCGTCGCGAAGGGCAAAGTGATCCATCACCCGTTCGGCATCATGGATCAGCGCCCCCATGGCATAGGGCGCGGGCGGCACGTCCGAAAGGCCATGGCCGCGCATGTCGATTGTAAGAACCCGGTTGCCGGGCAGATGGGGCAGCACGCCGTCCCATATCCGCAACGAAGTGCCAAGCGCGTGCAAAAGCACCACAGGCGGGCCGTCGGCCGGGCCCGAAAGCTCGGCGTTCAGCCGCAGGTCGGGAAAGAAGATCAGGGGCATCGGGGCTCAGGCATGGTCGGCAAGGGTGCGGGCAAAAAAGGCCGGATCGACATTGCCGCCGCTGGCGGTGCAGATCACGGTGGGGGATGTGTCGCGGAAAAGGGCGGCGGCAAGGGCGACGGCGCCGCCGGGTTCCAGAACGATGCGCAGATGGCTGAAGGCCAGCGCCATGGCGCGGCAGGCCTCGGCATCGCTGACCACAAGGCCGGGGCCGGCAAGTCGGCTGAGGATCGGCAGGGTCAGCAGCCCCGGTGCGGGTGTCAGGATCGCGTCGCAGACCGACCCTGTGGCGCGGGGATTGGTCTGGCGCCTGCCGCTGGAAAGGGACCGGGCCATATCGTCAAAACCTTCGGGTTCGCAGGTCCGCACGCGAAGCCGGGGGGCGCGGGCCTCCAGCGCAAGGGCAATGCCGGCCGACAGCCCGCCTCCGCCGCAGCAGACCAGCACATCGGCCTCGGTCACGCCTTCGGCGCGGGCCTGATCGGCGATTTCCAGCCCGCAACTGCCCTGACCGGCGATGACATCGGCATCGTCAAAAGGTTTGATCAGGTGCAGCCCCCGGTCGGCGCAAAGCGCGGCGCCAATGGCATCGCGGTCTTCGGTGGCGCGGTCGTAAAGCACCACTTCGGCGCCATAGGCGCGGGTGTTTTCCACCTTTACCGCAGGCGCATCGGACGGCATCACGATGACGCAGGCCAGCCCGTGCCGGGCTGCGGCCAGCGCCACCCCCTGCCCATGGTTGCCCGAGGAATAGGCCAGCACCCCTTTGGTGCCGGCGGGCAGGGCCGATACCGCGGACCAGGCGCCGCGGAACTTGAAAGACCCTGTCAGTTGCAGACATTCGGCCTTGACGAAGATGCGCTTGCCAAAGGCTGCATCCAGAAGCGGGGCATTCAACAGGGGGGTCAGGCGGGCATGGCCTTTCAGCCGCGCTGCGGCGGCCTCGATCTGGTCGGGTGTCATGTGCAGGCTTTCAGAAAGGCGGTCAATGCAGCGACCGCCGGGGGTTCGTCCAGAAACGGAATATGCGCCCGGTCCGGCACTTCGGCAAAGATCATGTCGGGACGACGACGGCGCATCTCCTCGGCCGTGGCAGATGAGAGAAGATCGGAATTCGCCCCCCGGATCAGCGCCACGGGCAGGCCTGCAAGCGCATCGAACAGGGGCCACAGATCGGCCGACGGGCCTTCGAAGGCCGCCAGAAAGGCATCGCGCAGCGCCGGATCATAGGTGATGCGCAGGCCTTCGGGCGTTTCGGCATAATGCCGCTCTGCCTCTTCGCGCCAGCGCGAGGCGGGCACGTTGGCAAAGCCGGGCATCGCCTTGGGCAGTTTCGCAGCCAGTTCCGCATGGGTCCGGGCCGCCGGGTTGCGCCCGACGTAATCAAAGATCCGCTCCAGCCCCGGGCGGTGGATCTCTGGGCCCACATCGTTCAGGCACAGCCCCAGAAGCCGGTCATGCGCCACCGCCGCCAGCAGCATGCCGATCAGCCCCCCGCGCGAGGTGCCGATGATGGCCGCCCTTGCGATGCCCAGATGATCCAGAAGCTCCAGCGCATCGCGGCCTTCCTGCGGCACGGTATAGCTGGCGGCCCCCGTCCACTGGCTTTCCCCGCGACCGCGGTAATCCATGCGGATCAGCCGGCAGGGCGGCAGGTGCGGGATCATGTAGTCGAAATCGGCCATGGTCCGGGTCAGGCCCGGCAGGCACAGAACTGGCAGGCCGGCGCCTTCGTCGCGATAGGCGATCCGGGTGCCGTCAGACAGCAGCAGATGATCCGTCATCGGGGCCTCTTACAGGAAATCGGGAAGGGGGGTCAGGTCGGTCAGAATATGCGCCGGGCCATGCGGCAGCCGGTCCACCGGCGCGCCCGCGCGGTTCACCCAGGCGGTCAGGAAGCCGAATCGCGCCGCCCCCGCGATGTCCCAGCCGTTCGACGAGACGAACATCACCTGCCCGGGCGGCACACCCAGATGCGACTCGACCAGCGCATAGACCCGGGGAGAGGGTTTGTAGACCCCCACCTCCTCGACCGAGATCGCCCTGTCGATCAGCCCGTCGATCCCGGCCGACCTTATGGCCGCCCCCAGCATCGCCGGCGCCCCGTTCGACAGGATGGCCAGCGCGCGCCCGCCCGCCTTCAGCCGCGCCAGCACCTCTGGCACTTCGGGATAGGCTTCCAGCCTGTCATACAGTGCCAGAAGCCGCGCGCGCAGATCATGCTCGGCGCCCATTCCCTGCGCCTCCAGCGCCCAGTCGAGTGCATCGGCGGTCACTTCGGCGAAATCGGCATGCGCGCCCATGATCGCACGAAGCCAGCTGTATTCCAGTTGCTTGCGCCGCCAGTCTTCGGCCAGCCGGGGCCAGACCCCCGCCAGCCGCCCGGCCCCCGGTTCCGCCGCGGCGGTGCGGGCGGCGGCGGCCACATCGAACAAGGTGCCATAGGCATCGAAGACAAAGGCTGTGGGCTGCATGGTGGCTCTCCCTTCGGGCGACCGTTGCACAGGCTGCGCCCGGCGAAAAGGGGGCGCGTCAATCGCGGCGCTTGCCGCGCGGCCCCAGGTTGCCTAAACCCGTCGGCGCGCAACAGGGACGGAAGACGGATGGCCAGAAACGACGCAGCGACCGAAGAACGGGCAAGATCAAGGAAGGTCGGCGCGCTTCGCGGACTGATGCCCTTCCTTCGGCCCTATCGCGGGCTTCTGGCGCTGGCTTCCGCCGCCCTTGTCCTGACCGCGACTGTCAGCCTTGTGCTGCCCATGGCAGTGCGTCGGGTTGTCGATAATTTCAATGCCGAACAGGGCATTCTTGACCTTTATTTCGGTGCGGCCATCGTGGTGGCGGGACTGTTCGCCCTGGGGTCCGGCTTGCGCTACTATCTGGTCACGCGGCTGGGCGAACGGGTCGTGGCCGATATTCGCCGGGCGTTGTTCGACCGCGTGATGGGCCTGTCGCCCGCCTTTTTTGAACGCATCATGACGGGCGAGGTGCTTAGCCGGATCACCACCGACACCACGCTGATCCTGTCGCTGATCGGTTCTTCCATCTCGATCGCGCTGCGCAATGCGCTGATCCTTCTGGGCGGGCTGGTGCTGATGTTCCTGACCTCGGCCAAGTTGGCGGGGCTGGTGCTTTTGATCGTGCCGGTGGTGGTGGTGCCCATCGTGGTGCTGGGCCGACGGCTGCGCAAGCTTTCGCGCGAAAACCAGGACTGGATCGCAAGTTCCTCTGGCTCTGCCTCCGAGGCGCTGGGCGCGGTCCAGACGGTGCAGGCCTTCACCCACGAGGATCAGACCCGCGCCGCCTTTGCCGATGTTACCGAAAAGGCATTCGCCTCGGCCAGAACCCGGATCGGCACCCGGGCGGTGATGACGGTGATCGTCATCTTCCTTGTCTTCACCGGTATTGTCGGCGTCTTGTGGATGGGCGCGCGCGATGTGCGTGCCGGGGCGATGAGCGCAGGCGAACTGATCCAGTTCGTCATCTATGCCGTGATGGTGGCAGGCTCTGTCGGGGCGCTGTCGGAAATCTGGGGCGAATTGCAGCGCGCCGCCGGGGCAACCGAACGGCTGGTGGAATTGCTGGGCACCGATGACCCGGTAACAGACCCCGCCCGCCCCGCCACTTTGCCGCAACCGGTGCGCGGAGAGATCAGCTTTGACGATGTGACCTTCCGCTATCCCGCGCGGCCCGATAGCTCGGCTCTTGATCACGTCTCTCTTTCCGTGCGGCCAGGGGAAACCGTGGCGCTTGTCGGGCCTTCGGGCGCGGGCAAGACGACGATCCTGCAACTTCTGATGCGGTTTTATGATCCGCAATCGGGGGCGGTGCGTCTGGATGGCATCGATCTGCGGGAACTGGATCGCATGGCCTTTCGCCGCGCCATTGCCATGGTGCCGCAAGACCCTGTGATCTTTGCCACTTCGGCGCGCGAAAACATCCGCTTCGGCCGCCCCGAAGCCACCGACGCCGAGGTCGAGGCCGCCGCCCGGGCCGCTGCGGCGCATGATTTCATCACCGGCCTGCCCGAAGGTTATGACAGTTTCCTTGGCGAACGCGGGGTCATGCTGTCGGGCGGGCAAAAGCAGCGCGTGGCGATTGCCCGGGCGATCCTGCGCGATGCGCCGGTGCTGCTGCTGGACGAGGCGACAAGCGCGCTGGATGCCGAATCCGAACGCGCGGTGCAGCAGGCGGTTGAAAGCCTTGCCGAAGGGCGCACGACCCTTGTGGTGGCGCACCGTCTGGCCACGGTAAAGCGCGCCGACCGGATCGTGGTTTTCGATCAGGGCCGTATCGTGGCGCAGGGCCGGCATGATGATCTGGTGGCACAAGGCGGGCTTTATGCGCGTCTGGCGCGCCTTCAATTCACCGACGGCAGCCTGTAGCCCGCCCCCTGCCTTGGCGCAGGGGCCTTGTCCCCGGTCTGACGTTGCGTTCCCTGCCGTGGTCGCGCTTGGCAAACGGCATCTTTCCCCCCATCTTCGCCCTCAGGGAAAAGAACAGGCCCCCCACCAACGGGGCCACAAGGGGAGGAAGCCATGGGAACTTTCGCAAATCTTGCGGATGTAAAGGCGATCGAGGCAGAGATGCCTTGGGCGGAACGGCCGGTCGCGCGCACGATGCACGAATTCATCAGCGCCACGCGCGCCCGCCACGGCACCCGTCCCGCGATCAGCTATCAGCTTTTCTCTGATCCCTCTGCCCCCTCCAAGACGCTGACCTGGAATGACCTTCTGGCAATGGTCACGCAGGCGGCAAACCTGTTTCGCAGCCTTGGCGTGGGCGAAAAGGACGTTGTGGCCTATGTGCTGCCGAACTGTCTTGAAACTGCCGTTACCCTTCTGGGGGGCGCGGTCGCGGGCATCGTGAACCCGATCAATCCGCTTCTGGAGCCCGAACAGATCAGCGCCATCCTGCGGGAAACCGATGCCAAGGTCGTGGTCACGCTCAAGGCCTTTCCCAAGACGGATGTGCCCCAGAAGGTGGCCGAGGCCGTGCGCCACGCACCCAGCGTCAAGACCGTGATCGAGGTCGATCTGGTCGGCTACCTGACCGGTGCCAAGCGGCTGATCGTGCCCCTGATCCGGCCCAAGAACCCGGTCAACCATTCGGCCAATGTCAAATCCTTCCATGCCGAACTCGCCCGGCAGCCTTCGGACCGGCTGACCTTTGAAGACCGCCGCGAAGACCGCGTTGCCGCCTATTTCCACACTGGGGGCACCACCGGCATGCCCAAGGTGGCCCAGCACAAGGTGTCGGGCATGGTCTATAACGGCTGGCTCGGCCACCGGCTTCTGTTCACGGAACAGGATTGCATCATGTGCCCGCTGCCGCTGTTCCATGTCTTTGCGGCCTATCCCATCCTGATGTCGGTCATTG
>JALQTL010000417.1 GCA_023260935.1 Paracoccaceae bacterium | reverse complement strand
CCTAGACCATGTGATCGAGCTGGAAGTCGACGAAGACGCTTTGGTGGAACGTATCACCGGACGCTATACCTGCGCCAATTGCGGTGCGGGCTATCACGATAAATTCCAGCAGCCCAAGGTCGAAGGCGTGTGCGACGAATGCGGCTTTCGGCAAAGGCCACATCCTCGGGCACCCGCCGGTCAAGGTGGTGGCAGACCATCAGCATGTCGAGGTGTTCCTCGATCGTGTTCACCGTATAGGGCATGGTGGGGTTGGTAGAGCTGGGCAGGATGTTCTGCGAAGCGACCACCTTGATGATGTCGGGCGCGTGGCCCCCGCCCGCCCCTTCGGTGTGGAAGGCGTGGATGGTGCGGCCGGCAATGGCCTTCAGCGTGTTTTCGACAAAGCCGGATTCGTTCAGCGTATCGGTATGGATCATCACCTGCACATCCATCGCCTCGGCCACCGAAAGGCAGCAGTCGATGGCGCCGGGGGTGGTGCCCCAGTCTTCGTGCAGCTTCAGGCAGGATGCCCCGGCACGGATCTGTTCTTCCAGCGCATCGGGAAGGCTGGCATTGCCCTTGCCGGCAAACGCAAGGTTCATCGGAAAGGCGTCGGCGGCCTGTAGCATCCGCCCCAGATGCCATGGCCCCGGCGTGCAGGTGGTGGCCAGCGTGCCATGCGCCGGCCCCGTGCCGCCGCCCAGCATGGTGGTCAGCCCCGAATGCAGCGCGTCGTCAATCTGCTGGGGGCAGATGAAATGGATATGCGCATCCATGCCACCGGCGGTCAGAATCCGCCCCTCGCCCGCGATGATCTCGGTCCCCGGGCCGATGATGACATCGACGCCGGGCTGCGTATCGGGGTTCCCGGCCTTGCCGATGGCGGCGATCCTGCCATCGCGCAGGCCGACATCGGCCTTGTAGATGCCACTTGCATCCACGATCAGCGCATTGGTGATCACCGTATCCATCGCGCCGTTCGCCCGGGTGATCTGACTTTGGCCCATGCCGTCACGGATGACCTTGCCGCCGCCGAACTTCACCTCTTCGCCGTAGCCCCCGCGTTCCGCGATCAGGTCGCGTTCCACCTCGATGATCAGATCGGTATCGCCCAGGCGCAGGCGATCGCCCACCGTGGGGCCATACATATCGGCAAAGGTCGCTCTGGACAGGGCAAAGGGCATCTTGAACCTTTCAGGATGGTTGGCCGGGGCCGCGGGCGGCCAGACGCTTCGCATTGGCCCGGGTGCGCCGGGCAACGGGGGCAAGGGTGGCTTCGGCAATCCGGGCAGAGGACCGCCCCGCCAGCATGGCACCCTGTGCGGCGGCGCCGGATTCGACGGTGGCGGCGATCTTCTCACTGACCATGCGCGACCCTTCGTCGGGCCGGACCTGCCACATGCCCATCATGCCGAAAAGGCGCAACAGGATCACCATCTGCGCCTCTGTCAGCATCATCGCACCCCGGATCGACAGGCGCATCGCTTCGGCGGGCGAGAAGAAGGGCGGGATCATGGCGTCGGTCCTTTCTGCCCGGGTTCCGGGCGGGTTGGGGTCAGCCGCCCACGGGGGGCCAAAGGCATGCAGGATAGGCGCCCTTCATAACGCCCCCATGACCCGTCGGTTGAACCCATAGACCTTGCGCGCGCCCAGAAGCGGGACAAGCCGCACCTCTCGCGTCTGGCCGGGTTCAAAGCGCACCGCCGTGCCGGCCGGAATGTCCAGCCGCTTGCCCCGTGCCGCCGCCCGGTCAAAGCGCAGGCCTTCATTGGTTTCGGCAAAGTGGTAGTGGCTGCCCACCTGCACCGGGCGGTCGCCGGTATTGGACACCTCCAGCACCGTCACCTCTGCGCCCGCGTTCAGCACCACCTCGCCCGGGGGGGTAATCACCTCTCCGGGGATCATTTGCGCCGCCCGAAACGGGCCAGCACGAAGCCGCCCGCAAGGCCGACCAGCGCGGCCACCAGCCAGCCCGCCTCGATCCCGTGGGGGTGGCGGTGAAGGCCCTGATCGGCAAGGGCGGGGGCGGCCAGAACAACGACAAGGGTGGGGGCAATCAGACGCAGCATGGCAAATCTCCTATCGGATCGGGTGGTGAACGGTGACAAGCTTGGTGCCATCGGGGAACGTGGCTTCGACCTGAACCGAGGCGATCATCTCGGCGATGCCCTCCATGCACTGGTCGCGGCGGATGACGCTGGCGCCTGCTTCCATCAGATCGGCCACGCTGCGCCCGTCCCGCGCGCCTTCCAC
>JALQTL010000365.1 GCA_023260935.1 Paracoccaceae bacterium | reverse complement strand
TGTTCGGCGCAAGGTCCAGCTTCGGTGTCACGGCCGGGTTGTCCAGGTTGATTGTCGGCGGGGCAATCTGGTCGCGGATCGCCAGCACGCAGAAAATCGCCTCGACCGCACCCGCAGCCCCCAGAAGATGCCCGATGCTCGATTTCGTCGAAGACATCGTGGCCTTCGCCGCTGCATCGCCCATCAAGCGCTCTACCGCACCAAGTTCGATGGTATCGGCCATCGTGCTGGTGCCATGGGCGTTGATATAGTCGATATCCGAAGGCGCAAGCCCCGCCCGCTTCAGCGCCGCCGCCATGCTGCGGAATCCGCCATCGCCGTCTTCCGACGGCGCGGTGATGTGATAGGCATCGCCCGAAAGGCCATAGCCCAGCACCTCGGCATAGATCTTCGCGCCGCGCGCCCTGGCGTGCTCGTATTCCTCCAGCACCACACAGCCGGCGCCTTCGCCCATCACGAACCCGTCCCGGTCGGCATCATAGGGGCGGCTGGCCTTTTCCGGCTCATCCGCCCGCTTGGTCGACAGCGCCTTGCAGGCATTGAACCCGGCAATCCCGATCTCGGAAATCGGGCTTTCGGCGCCGCCCGCCACCATCACATCGGCATCTCCGATCATGATCAACCGGGCCGCATCGCCAATCGCATGGGCGCCGGTGGAACAGGCCGTCACAACCGCATGGTTCGGCCCCTTGAACCCGAAGCGGATGCTGACCTGCCCCGAAACAAGGTTGATCAGCGCGCCGGGGATGAAGAAGGGCGAAACCCGCTTGGGCCCCTTTTCCTTGATCAGCACCGCCGTTTCGGCGATCGAGGTCAGCCCCCCGATCCCCGACCCGATCATCACCCCGGTGCGTTCCCGGTCTTCCTCGGTCTGGGGCACCCAGCCGGAATCCTGCACGGCCTGCGTGGCCGCACACATCCCGTAAAGGATGAAATCATCCACCTTGCGGCGGTCCTTAGGCTCCATCCAGTCATCGGGGTTGAAGGTGCCGTCGCTGCCATCGCCAAACGGGATCTCGCAGGCATATTGCGTCACCACATTCGACGGATCGAACCGGGTGATCTTCCCTGCCCCCGACTGGCCAGCCAGAAGCCGGGTCCAGGTTTCTTCCACACCACACGCCAGCGGCGTGACCATTCCAAGACCTGTCACAACGACACGACGCATGCCCCACTCCCTGCTCGCAAAGGCTTTCCCGCCTGATACACGCCGGAAAGGCCCGGCGCAACACGGCCTGCGGCCCCACTGCCACCCCACGGCAACAGCCTGCCGCAACCGGCCGCATCAGGCGCCTTTACGCTGGACAGACCAAGGCGAACAAGACAACCTCAACCTTCAGAGGTGCAAAACAAACCAGAGTACCCGATCGAGCGGTAGGCAATGAACCAAATCGTCACCTCGCTTCTGGCGGGCTGCCGTGATGCAGCGCACAAGGCGGCATCGCTGCGCGCCATCATGCCCGGCACACCGGTCCTGACCGCGTCGGGGCCTGTCCCGGCAGAAGCCATCCTTCCCGGCACCCGGCTGATTACCCGGTCGGGCATGTGCCCGGTCCTTGCGATCCACCGCCACAGCCTTGCCACGGTCGCGGTCGTGCGGCTGAAGGCGGGCAGCCTTGGCCCGGGGATTCCCAGCCAGGATCTTTGCCTGCCAACGGGCCAGACGCTCATCCTGCCCCTTGTCCTGCCGCACCGTCCCGGGGCAACCGGCAGTATCGCCCTGCGTCCCCGCGCGCAGGCGCTGCCTGCCCACAGCCTTGCGGCCCATGGCGTCTGTGCACAGACAGAGGTGCTGGAAAATGCCACCCTGCTGGAATTCGTTTTGCCGGGGGCAAACTATCTTCAGGCCGCCTCGGTGCAGGTTCTTGCCACCGAAGGGCCTAAGGTCTAAGCGCAAGCCCGCCTTCCGCAGCGCTTTCCTCGGCCCGGTCCAGCAGGCGCTGAAGTTCGGCGCCACGGGCGAAATCCGGGGCGGGTGCGCCCTCTCCGCGGATTGCGGCCACAAAGCGCTGATAGACGCTTGGCACGTCCGCACAGGCCAGATCACGCCAAATGGCCGTCTGCCGATCATCGCCAGTGCAGGCCCGCAATGTGGACTGCCCCCGTTCGAACCCCACCTCCAGCCCGCCCAGATCGCCAAAGATGCGCAGCCGCAGGTCATTCAGATGGCCGGTGGCAAGTCGCGTGGCATGCACGACGCCCAAGCCCCCCCCATCCAGCCGCAGCTGCATGGTCGCGCTGTCATTCGCATCCAGCCCATATTCGCCGATCCGACCCTCTGGCGCCTTGTCGAAGGTGGCAAGACGCGCCGAAACCTCGGCAACCCCCTGCCCGGCCACGAAGGTTGCAAAATCAAGAATATGGATACCGACATCGCCCAGAACGCCCTTTGACCCATGGGTCGAGGAAAGCCGCCAAAGCCATTTCGGTTCGGTCCGCCAGTCCCCCCATGCCGGCTGCGTCAGCCAGCTTTGCAGATATGAGGCCTCAAAATGCCGGACCGGGCCAATGGCGCCCTCGGCCACCATGCGCGCGGCCTGCTGCACCGCAGGCCCATTGCGGTAAGACAGGTTGACCATGTTCACCACCCCTGCCGCCCGGGCCGCAGCAGCCATCGCCTGCGCATCTCCGGCCGTGGTGGCCAGCGGCTTTTCGCACAAGACATGCTTGCCCGCCCGCAGGCAGGGCAGCGTGGTGGCGCAATGCACCGCATCGGGCGTTACATTGGCCACGGCATCAAACTGCCCCCAGTCCAGCGCCTCCTCAACCGACGGAAAGGCCTTGGCAATCCGGTGCCTCTGGCAAAACGTCTGCAAGGCGTCGGGGCGCGGATCCACCCCCGCGACAAGGTCTACCCCGGGAATGGCGGCAAAGGCTTCGGCATGGGTATTGGCCATGCCCCCGGTGCCAAGGATCAGCAGGCGCAGGCTCATCGAAAGCCCCCGTCGCCATCGCCATGCAGGCGCGGCCCCCGTTCTGTGATCGGCTCGGGCGCCTTGTCCACCGGCACATTCGGCGCGGCCCCGGGGTCTTGCAGCCGGGCCGCAGGGTTATGCGCCCATGTGACCGCATTCAGGATCACGCGCTGCACATTCGGGTCGTGATAGGTGGGATAGGTTTCATGGCCGGGGCGGAAATAGAACACGTTTCCCGCCCCCCGGCGCCATGTCAGGCCTGACCGGAACACCTCTCCGCCCTGAAACCACGAGATGAATACCGTCTCCAGCGGTTCGGGCACCCCAAAGGGTTCGCCATACATCTCTTCATGTTCCAGTTCGAAATGGTCAGGCAGGCCCGCCGCAATCGGGTGGTTCCGGCTGGTCAGCCAGATCCGTTCCCTCTCGCCCGCCTCGCGCCATGTCAGGTTGCAGGGGCTTCCCATCAGGCGCTTGAAGGGTTTGGAAAAATGCGCCGAATGCAGGAAGATCGCCCCCATGCCTGACCAGACCGCATGGCACACCCTGTCCACCACCGCATCGGAGACCTCGCCATGGGCGGCGTGGCCCCACCAGATCAGGACATCCGTTTGCGCCAGCCGTGCCTCGGTCAGACCGTGTTCGGGTTCCTGCAATGTGGCTGTCGTGGCCGTCACCCCGCCCGCCCGGTTCAAGGCCCCGGCAATCGCCTGATGCATGCCTTCGGGATAGATCCCGGCCACGACCTTGCTGGTCTGTTCATGCACATTCTCACCCCAGACCGTCACCCGGATCGCCATCACCGAATCCCCCGAAAGCTTGCCGTCGCGGTGGGTATAGCACGCCCCAAAGCGCTTTGGCAGGGCACGAGGAAAACGCGCGCGGGGTCCATGCCCCGCGCGCCTTCGGCCCGTCAGACCGCCCTCAGCCCAGCAGGTTCGGCACGATGGTCACGACCCACGGCGCAAAGTACAGCAACACCAGCGTCGCCATCTGGATCAGCACGAAGGGGATGATCCCGGTATAGATGTGGCGGGTCGTCACCTCGGGCGGGGCCACGCCGCGCAGATAGAACAGCGCAAAGCCGAAAGGCGGCGTCAGGAAGCTGGTTTGCAGGTTGACTGTGATCATGATCGTAACCCAGCTTGGATCAAAGGTGCCGCCATAGATCACCGGCCCCACGATCGGCACCACGATGTAGATGATCTCAAGGAAATCCAGCACGAAGCCAAGGATGAACAGCACCATCATGACGATCAGAAAGGCCGTCAGCTCATTGTCGAAGCTGCGCAGGAAGCTCTGGATGTAATGCTCCCCGCCGAAAGAGATCAGCACAAGGTTCAGGATCTGGCTGCCGATCAGAATGGCAAAGACCATCGAGGTGATCTTCGCCGTCTCGCGCACCACCGATGTCAGCACCGCCGACCGCCACAAGACCCAGCAGGCATAAAGGATGCCGAAGATCGTAAAGCTGTAAGTGGCCATCGCGACCCAGAAGGCGATGATCTGTTCCGTGCTCGTCGCGCCAAGGCTGATGCGCAGGTCGAAGTTCACCCCCACCAGCAACATGATGATGATCGAGAAGGACGCGCCGATGATGATCCGGCCCGATTTGCCCTGATCCTTCAGCTTCCGATAGGCGGCCAGCAACAGCGCGCCGCCGGCACCAAGGGCCGCGGCCGGTGTCGGGTTGGTGATCCCGCCCAGAATGGACCCCAGCACCGCCACCACCAGAACCAGCGGCGGAAAGACCACCCGAAGCAGATCATTCTGCGCCAGCATCGGGAATGCCGCCCTTGCCCCGAACAGGGTGATGGCCAGCGGCACCGCCAGATAGATGACTGTCATCCCCGGGGTGGTCAGCGGCGAGATGAACAGCGCATCGACGGCAATCCCAAGCGCCGCGCCCCCCAGCCCGATCCAGACCGGGCGGTGATCGGCCATGGGTGCAAGCCCGCGCGCGGTGGTCAGCATCAGCGCCAGCAGCAGGAACAGCGTCGCCACCCCCGTGCCGATCGGCGCACGGCTGGCGATCTTTTCTGCCCGCGCGGTTTCCAGTTCCTCGGCGGTCAGGGCATGGGCCTCGGCCACGCCACCCGCGGCCATGATCGCCTCCTGCTCGGCCACGGCCTTGTCCCAGGCCTCTTGCCCGTGCAGGCTGATCATGCTGGCCTTGCACTGGTCAGACACATTCGTGCGCAGGCTGGCGGCCTGACCGGCATCGGAAAAGCTGTCGACGGTATAGTCCTGTGACCCGATGACATTGACCTGTGCCAGCATCAACAGCCCGCCAATCAGCGCCGCGGGCACGAACAGGAACCAGGTCGTTGCCTCTGACCGGGTGACAATCTGTCCCGTGCCGCGCGAGGTCACCACCGCCGGTGCCTTTGCAGGGTTTGCCAGCGCAAAGCCGAAGGCATAGGCAGCATAAAGGAAGGCAAGCAGAAGCCCCGGCAGGATGGCCGCCTGAAACAGCGTGCCCACCGAAACCACCGCCGCCTTGCCCAGATAGGTCAGCGCATCCGAACAGCCCGCGGCGGCCGCCCGCACCTCTTGCCCCGCGGCGTAAAGATCGCCCGCCATCGTGCCCAGAAGCACGATCACGATCGACGGCGGAATGATCTGCCCCAGCGTGCCAGAGGCCGCAATCACCCCCGTCGCCAGTTGCGGGCTGTATCCGGCGCGCAGCATGGTGGGCAGGCTCAAGAGCCCCATCGTCACCACTGTCGCCCCCACGATCCCGGTCGAAGCGGCAAGGAAAGCCCCCACCACCACCACCGACACCGCCAGACCGCCCGGCAAGGGGCCAAAGACCCGCGCCATCGTGGTCAGCAGGTCGTTGGCGATCTTCGACCGCTCCAGAACGATGCCCATCATCACGAACATCAGCACCGCCAGCAGGGTCTCGATGCTTGCCCCCGCGATGACCCTTTCGTTCATCCGGTTGACGATAAAGGAAAGGTTGCGGTCCATCGCCTGTTCCCAACCGCCGGGGAACAGGTGTTCGGGCACCATCGGCAGATCAGGGTATCGGAAATGGGTGATCTCGATCACCGGAACGCCCTGCGCCACCAGCGCCTGATAGGCCGCCGATGAGGTATCGATGGCCTGATGCACCAGAATGCCCGCGCTATCCAGCGCCGCGATGATGCCAAAGCTGATGATCCCGGCCCCGCCGATGGCAAAGGCCACCGGAAAACCCGAGATGATGGCCCCGAAAAGCGACAGGAAAACGATGATCAGGCCGACTTCAACGCCGTCTAGTCCGAAAAGCATGCTCTCGCCCGTCCTTAATGGGTTTGCAGTTCTTGGGTGCTGTCGCCCGGGGCATCCCGGTCAACATGCTTGCCTTCGGCCCCCGGGCCTTCGCGGAATTCCAGCCACGACCGCCACAGGAAGGCCCAGGAATGGATGAAGACCAGACCGCAGAAGCCGATCAGCAGCAGCTTGAACAGGAAATAGGCGTCAAAGCCGTTGGGCGAAAAAGCGATACGCTCCACATTCCACTTGATGATCTTCGATTTCATCAAAAGCTGGTCCAGCTTGTCTGTCGCCGAAACCTTCGGCGTCACCAGACTGCGCCACAGGAAATACCACGCATAAAGCCAGGTCAGCATGGCGGCGGGCATCATGAACAGAAGGCTGCCCAGCATGTCGATGACCTTCTTCGTGCGGAAACGGACGTTGGAATACAGCAGATCCACCCGCACATGGCCGCCCTGAACGAAGGTATAGGTGATGCACAGGCAGACGACCATCGCGTTGTAAAGCTTCAGTTCTTCCGACCACCATGACAGATCGCGCGCGAAGGAGGGCCCGGGCAGCAGCGGAAAGCCGAAGGGGGCGAAAGGGCCGAATTCGATGCTGCTGACCCGAAAGATGCGTTGCAGGAAGATGATGACGATCTGCTGCAACACCATGATCAGCCCGAACCAGGCCACGAACCGGCCCAGCCCATTGGCAACGCCTTCCAGTCCGCGCACCATGGCCCACATAAAGGAAGACCGGAAAAGGCCGATGATGGTCAGCACCAGAAACAGGGTGAAGACGACAAAGAAGAATTCGACCGACCCACCGTAATAGATGAAGCGCGCCATCGCTTCCTTGTTCGACCAGTCCAGCCACAGGCCGGGATTGGCGATGGCCGTGAAGAAATTGACGAATGCTGCCCCGATGTTGGTGATCAGCCACGAAATGCCATCCAGCATTTCCTTGCCCCCCTTGGTGTTTCGTCGTGCAGCGGCGCGTTCAGGGCCCGAAGGCCCGGCCGTCGGCACAAAGCCCCGGCCCGTTCGGGGGGCCGGGGTTGGCGTTCAGGATCTCGAAGAAGGGCATCAGCCCTGCGTGCGGGTCCGCTGGGCAGTGTAGTCGCCATCCGAAAGTTTCAGCCAGTTGGCCGAGGATTTCATCGAGGCGCTGAAACTGTCGTAGACCTTCTTGTAGATCTCGTCGCCCATGTTTTCGTCATGCACGTCCTGCGCAGCCTTGGCAAAGGCATCCCAGACCGAGTCGGGGAATTGCAGGGTCTTGACGCCGGCTGCCTGAAGGCGGGTCAGCGCGGCCGAGTTGTTCGACAGGAACTGCGAAAGGTTGTGCTGGTGCGCCTCGCCCGCAGCGATTTCATAGATCTTCTGCTGCGAAGGCGTCAGGCTGTCATAGACACCGCGGTTCATGCCCAGCGTCAGGCCGGCACCCGGCTCGTGGAAACCGGCGGTGTAATAGAATTTGGTGATTTCCTGGAAACCGGCCTTTTCGTCAGCCCAGGGGCCGATCCATTCGGTTCCGTCGATCGCCCCCGAGGCGAGCGCCTGATACACTTCCGCGCCCGGAAGGTTCTGCACCGATGCCCCCAGCTTGCCAAGCGCCTTGCCGCCAAGGCCCGGCATGCGGAACTTCAGGCCGTTGAAATCCTCGGGCCCGGTGATTTCCTTGCGGAACCAGCCGCCGCATTGCGCCCCGGTGTTGCCGCCCAGAAAACCCTTCATGCCGAAGATCTGGTTCAATTCGTCATGCAGCTGCATGCCGCCGTCCTGATAGTACCAGTTGGCCAGTTCCTGCGCCGTCATGCCAATCGGCACGGCGGTAAAGAAGGCATAGGCCGGGTGCTGGCCCACCCAGTAGTAGTCGGCGCCGTGATACATATCGGCCTGCCCCGAGGCGACAGCATCGAAGCATTCGAACGCCCCGACCAGTTCGCCCGCAGCCTTCAGGTCCACGGTCAGTTGGCCATCGGTCATGGCGGTGATGTTGTCGGCGCACCGCTGGGCGGCATCATGCACCCCGGCAAGCCCGCGGCCCCATGTGGTCACAAGCGTCAGCGTCCGCTTTCCCTGCGCATAGATCGGCGCGGCAAGCGTGCCGGCAGCCGCCGCGGTGGCCCCGCCAATGGCGGCTTTCGTCAGGAATGAACGACGATCCATCGGGTAACTCCTCCCCAAGATATTGTTGACCTGTCGGGCGTTTTCTTGCCTGCCCCGGTGACGACACCGTAACGACGCCGTGAGCGTGCGAAAATACCGAGAACTACGCAGAAACCGCCGCTCAGGTCCAAAAATCCGGCGGAATTTGCACAGGCGCCCCGCCCCGAGACCACAGCGGCGCCCCATCGCCGCCCTGACGCATGCGCCCGCGTTGACCTGTGGGGCACAACTGCGCATGCTGAGGGTCCACATCATGCAAAAGCCCGGCCCCCTTCTTCCAAGACCGTCCTATGGCCAGAAGATCTTTCTGCTGGCCACCGTTCCGCTGATCCTTGCGATGACGATCCTGTCGCTCTTCGTCTCGCGCGAGGCGCGGGATATGTCGCAGCGCGAAATCGCGGGGCTGGAGGCAAAGCTGATCGCCACCAAGCGCGAGGAGTTGAAGAACTACCTTTCCATCGCCCGCACGGCCTTTTCGCCGATCTACGGGAATGCCCTGCCCGATGATGAAAAGGCCAAGACGCAGGTGGCCCAGATCCTTGCCGCGATGACCTATGGCAGCGACGGTTTCTTCTTTGTCTACGATTACGATGGCAAGAACATCGTCAGCCCCCGCCAGACATGGCTGATCGAACGGAACTGGGCCGGCCTGAAGGATGCCGAAGGCACCGCAGTGGTGGACAAGCTGATCGAAACGGCGCGGCAGGGATCGGGCTTTCATACCTATGTCTGGCCCAAACCGTCCTCGGGCCGCGACGGGCGGATGATCACCTATGTCATCGGCCTGCAAGACTGGCGCTGGGCCGTGGGCACCGGGGTCTTCATCGATGATGTGCTGGCCTCGGTCGCGGCGGCGCGGGCGGAAACCGAAGCCCGGGTCCGGCGGGCCTTTCTTTATATCGGGGCGATCACGGCGGCATCGGTGCTGTTGGTGTTCCTTTCGGGGCTGGTGATCAATATCCGCGAACGCCGTCTGGCCGACCAGAAGCTGAAGGAACTGACCCAGCGCATCTTTGACACTCAGGAAGAGGAACGCGGCCGCGTTGCCCGCGAATTGCACGATTCCATCAGCCAGATCCTTGTCGGGGTACGCTACACGCTGGAACTGGCCCGGCGCCGCCTGACCTCGGGCGATCAACGGGCGGGGGAAAGCCTGGGCCAGGGGATCGAAAACCTGAACGGCGCCATTCAGGAAGTGCGCCGCATCAGCCGCGATCTGCGCCCGGGCGTGCTGGATGACCTTGGCCTTGGCGCGGCCCTTCAGGCCTTGGCCGAGGAATTCGGACGACGCACCGGGATAACGGTCGACTATGTCACCAACCCTTTCCGAAACCGGCTGGATCAGGAAGCGAAGATCGCCCTGTACCGCATCGCGCAAGAGGCGCTGACGAATATCGAACGCCACTCCGGCGCCAGCCGCGTGAAGATGCTGGTGCGCGGAACCAAGGATGGCGCCGTGGTGCGCATCGAAGATAACGGCCATGGCATGCCCGCCAACCGGCCAGAAGGTCTGGGCCTGCGCAACATGGCAGAACGGATCGAGCAGCTTGACGGCAGCCTGCGGATCCTGTCCAGCCGGTCTGGAACGGTGATCGAGGCACAGGTGCCGCTTTCGCACATGCTGCCACCCACGGGAATTGCAGAGGCCAAGGCATGACGGAACCCACCCGCATCCTGATCGTGGACGATCACCCGATGGTTGCCGCAGGCATCCGCGCCATTCTGGAAACCTATGAAGACATCGCCGTTGTCGGCACCCTGTCAAACGGGCGCGAGGCGATCGAACAGGTGGCGGCGCTTGACCCCGATGTGATCCTGCTGGATCTGAACATGCCGCAGGTGAACGGGCTGACCGCGACCGAGATCATCTTGGAACGCAGACCAGATACGCGCATCCTGATCCTGTCGATGCACGACAGCCCCGAATACATTTCCACCGCGCTGTCGCATGGCGCCATGGGCTATGTCCTGAAAGACGTGCCGACCGAAGAGGTGAAGAAAGCCATCGACACCGTGATGGCGGGCAACCGTTATCTTTGCACCGGGGCCAGCGAAAGCCTGCGCCCGGCAGACGGCCTTGGACGCGAGCCGCTGACCAGCCGCGAACAGACAATCCTGCTGGAACTGGCGCAGGGCAAGTCGAACAAGGAGGTTGCGATTGCGCTGGATATCTCGGTGCGCACGGTTGAAACCCATCGAAAGAACATCAAGCGCAAGCTTGGCATCGCCTCGACCGCGGGGCTGACGCGCTATGCCATCGAACATGGCGTGCTTCAGGGAACCGGACGTGCCGGCGGGTAACCCGCCTGACCTTTCGGCCTTTGGAACCTATCGGCCGATCCGTCCCCTTGCAGGCGGGCATCGCAAGGCGGTCTGGCTGCCGGAACCCGACCACGCCAAAGCCCTTGTGCGATCCTTCAGCCCTTCTGCGTCAGAATGACCCCGACCGCCATGAAGGCCAGCCCTGCCATGCGCAGCGGAGTCATCTGGCGCAGGATCGCGCCGAACAGGCCGAAGTGATCGATCAATGACGCTGAAACAAGCTGCCCCAGCAGAACACAGGTGATCGCATTGCCAAGCCCGAACCGCGGCGCGACCCAGGTGACCGACAGCACATAGAAACACACCAGAAGCCCTGCCAGCATCAGGTGCCGGGGCTGCGTGGGCAGAAGGGCAAGCTTTCCCGTGCTGCCGGTTGCCAGCATCACCGCCACCGCCCCCAGAAAGGCCACCGCAAACAGCACCACGGCCGCCGCCGCAGGCGCCCCGATCAACCCACCCAGACGCGCGTTCAGCGCCGCCAGCAGCGGAATGCCCATGCCCGCCGCCACCATGATCGCGCCATAGCGCAAAGTCTCTGCCGTCATCCCTGCCCCTCCACCGCCATGGGTGCAGAATGGGCAGGGCGCGCGGCGGGGGCAATGGCGAAAAAGAACGGGGCCGCCCGCTGCCGGACGGCCCCCTTTTGCTACGGCCCCATCGCCACCGGCTCAGGCGATCACCGCGCCATCGTCGCGCCGGATGGCAATGACCGCCGATCGCGGCAGGCCCGATGCCTCGGGCCAGCTTCCACCCGGATGCTGGATGCCGACAAAGATCGTCCGCCCGTCGGACGAGGTGGCAAAACCGGTGATCTCGCAGCCCTTCGGCCCGGTCAGGAAGCGTTCGATCCGCCCCGAGACCGGATCGCCCACAAGCATCTGGTTGTTGCCCTGACCCGCGAAATCGCCATCGTTGTTGTCTTCGCCATCGGTCTGGATCCACAAAAGGCCGAAGCGGTCGAACATCATCCCGTCGGGAGAGTTGAACATATTGCCTTCGGTGATGTTGGCCGAACCCGCCATCGGGCCTTCCTTGTGAACGGCCGGGTTGCCCGCCATCACGAACAGATTCCAGGCAAAGCCCGGAGCGGCGTGGTCATCATCGGCCGGATACCAGCGCACGATCTGGCCATAGCCGTTTTCCTCGCGCGGGTTGGGGCTGTCCGGCACGGCCTCCATCGGATCGCCCCCGGCATTGGTGGCGCCCGCCTTGCGGCGCGTGTTGTTCGTCAGTGCGCAATAGGCCTCGACCGCGACGGGGTTCACCGCCACCCATTCCGGGCGGTCCATCGTGGTGGCACCCAGCCTGGAGGCGGCCATCCGGGTAAAGATCGCGATCTCGGCCGCCGTCATGCCGGTTGCCTCGGGCGTCAGGGCCAACCATTCTCCGGTGCCATCCGGGCTGAAACGCGCCACCGAAAGCGTGCCCTCGACCAGAAGCGTCGACGTATCGCCCCCCGGCACAAAGGCATCACGGCTCACCCAGCGATAGAGGAACTCGCCCCGCTCGTCATCGCCCATGTAGACAACCACGCGGCCATCGCGCGCCACCACGCTGGCGGCGTTTTCATGCTTGATGCGGCCAAGCGCGGTATGTTTCACCGGCATGGCATCCGGGCGCGCGGGGTCGATCTCCACGATATAGCCATGGCGGTTGGGTTCGTTCGGGCTCTGACCCAGATCGAAGCGCGCCTCGAACTGTTCATAGCGATAGCGCGACACACCGCCGATACCATAGCGTTTCATCGCATCGGTTCGGGCCTTGTTCGCCTCGTCCACCTTGGCTTTCTTCACCTCGTCGCTGTCACCTTCAGCCGGAAGGGCCGAGGCGAAACCGAAGTAGCCGTTGAAATTTTCTTCACAGGTCAGATAGGTGCCCCAGGGCGTGCGCCCTGCCCCGCAGTTGTTCAGCGTGCCCAGAACGGTGCGGCCTTCGGGATCCCCGGCGGTTTTCAGAAGATCATGGCCGGCGGCGGGGCCGGTCAGCGCCATCGGCGTGGTGTGGTCGATACGGCGGTTCAGCGGGCTGTCGATCACCACCTGCCAGCCATCGGCGCCTTCGGCCACTTCCATCACCGAAACCCCCTGCGTGCGCTGCAACAGCAGCACATCGTCAGCCGATTGCGGCAGGCCATCCTTGCGCCCCGGCAGGTTGACATCGACATTGGCATATTCGTGGTTGACGCAGATCACCTGACGGCCACCGATGTTGAACATCTCCATCCCGTCGGTGTTTTCCCCAAAGGCGCGTGCCTGCGCCTCGGCGGTGGTGCCGGTGCTGGCGTCAAAATCGGTCACGCCGGAAAACAGCGGCTGGCCCCATTTCGCCAACACCTGCCAAGAATAGCCTTCGGGCACATGCACATCCAGATCGGTGGCAATCGGCACCGGCGTAAAGGCAAAGCGCGCGGCCGCCTGCGCCTTGGCCGAGGTGCTGCCCATCAGCGTGCCCAGCCCCATCGCCGTTGCCGCCGACCCGAAGGCCAGCACACCGCGCAGGAACCCCCGGCGCGATAGCGCGGCCTCGACCACGCGGTCGAAATCCTGCACATCGGGCCGCGGATCGCGGGCTTCGTCGAATTCATCAAAGGACATCCGGCTCAGATCTGTATCCTTCATGGTTCTCCCCTGTACTGGCTGATCGGTCTGGCCGGCGGGCCGGCGCGAAACCCGTGGATAACCCGCGAAGATCAAAGCCCGATGTCGCCCCCGCAAAAGATGCATGACAGACGCAGCTTTCGGGAATTTACCCGCCGGTTTCCCGAAAATGTGACCGCGCCCCTTGCATTCTTGCCCGCCGCCCCAACCTGCATGGGGAACGCGGAACAGGGAGCCTGTCTTGACCTATCTACTTTTCACCCTTGGCCTGGTGATGCTGTTCTTCGGCGGCGAGTATCTGGTGCGGGGGGCGTCGAACATCGCGCGCCACTTCAACCTGTCGCCCATGGTGATCGGGCTGACCATCGTCGGCTTCGGCACATCCGCCCCCGAACTGCTGGTTTCGATCCAGGCCGCCCTGGAAGGACAACCCGCGATTGCCATCGGCAATGTGCTGGGATCGAACATAGCCAACATCCTGCTGATCCTTGGCACCACCGCCGCCATCGCCGCCTTGATGATCCCGCTGCGCAAGGTCTGGCGTGACCTTGGGTTCATGTTGCTGGCGACGGCCGCGCTGTGGGGGATGCTGCTGGACGGGGTCATCACCCGCACCGAAGGCGCGCTTCTGGTGGCGGGCCTTGCCATCTTCATGACCGTGGCCTTCGTCTATGGCAAGGAAGAGCCGGACGAGATGGCCCTGCCCCCGGCGGGGATGCCGGTTTCCATCCTGCAAACGTTGGGCGGGCTGGTGGTTCTGGTCATCGGGGCGCGGCTTCTGGTTGACAGCGCCACCGATATCGCCCGCACCTTCGGCATTTCCGAAGCGGTGATCGGTCTGACCATCGTGGCCGTCGGCACCAGCCTGCCGGAACTGGCCACCAGTGTGGTGGCCGCCTTTCGCAAGCAGACCGAGATTGCCGTGGGCAACGTCATCGGGTCCAACATCTTCAACATCTTCTCGATCCTTGGCATCACCGCCCTGATCACCCCCATCCCCGCCGATCCGCGCTTTGCCTCGGTCGACATGCTGTGGGTGGCCGGCACGGCCATCGGGCTTGCCCTTGTGGCTGTGATCCTGAAGGGCATTCCGCGCCTTGCGGGCTTTGGCCTTCTGGCCGCCTATGCGATCTATGTGGCGCTGATGTTGGCCTGATCCGGCGCCCACGGCCCTGCGGCGGGTGGCGCGCTGAGTCGCCCGCCGCCTGCCATACCGCAGCTTGGGCAAGGTTTCTTTATGAAAATGTCCCGCAAGCGCTGTGAAGCGAAAGAAAACTTCAAATTTTGCCAGCGCCTGCGACACTTTCTTTGCGCTTTTACGGTTGACGCCCCCCGGGCCGCGCCATAATTTGCCCCGCGTAGGTCAGAGGGAGCGGCAATGCTGCACATTCTCGTACTTGTAGGGATCAGGCGCATGGGTCGGTGACGACATCCAGGTTTGGAACCATGCGCCCTCGGGAAACCCACCCGGGGGCTTTTTGTTACGCGAAACGGCGGTCGAAGCGGAGAGAGACATGACACGTCAGATGACGGGCGCGAAGATGGTGGTGCAGGCGCTGAAGGATCAGGGGGTCGAGGTTGTCTTCGGCTATCCCGGCGGCGCGGTGCTTCCGATCTACGACGAGATCTTCCAGCAGAACGACATCCGCCACGTCCTCGTCCGCCACAAACAGGGCGCCGTGCACGCCGCCGAAGGCTATGCCCGCTCGACCGGCAAGCCCGGTGTTGTGCTGGTCACCTCGGGCCCCGGCGCCACAAACGCAGTGACCGGCCT
>JALQTL010000351.1 GCA_023260935.1 Paracoccaceae bacterium | reverse complement strand
CCGGCGTCGAGATGCCCGAACGCGGGCAGGTGCTGGAGATCGGCAAGGGCCGCATCGTCCGCGAGGGCAAGGGCGTCGCCCTGCTGTCCTTCGGCACCCGCCTGTCCGAGGCTGCGAAAGCCTGCGAGGCCCTGGGCGCGCGCGGCATTACCCCCACCGTGGCCGATGCGCGCTTTGCCAAGCCGCTGGACCGCGACCTGATCCTGAACCTTGCCCGCCACCACGAGGCACTGATCACCATTGAAGAAGGCGCCATTGGTGGCTTTGGCAGCCATGTGGCGCAGCTTCTGGCGGATGAGGCCGTATTTGACCGCGGCCTGAAATACCGCAGCATGGTGCTTCCGGATATCTTCATCGATCAGGCCAGCCCCGAGGCGATGTATCGCATCGCCGGCATGGATGCCCCGCAGATCGAGGCCAAGGTTCTGGAAACGCTGGGCATTGCCAGCCTGTCGAAAAGGGCCTGACCCTCTGGACTTTTGCGGATCGCAGGGCCACAAGCGGACAGGCAAAGACAGTATCGGAAGCTGTGCCCGTGCCGAACCTTTCGCGAATGGCCCTAGCGCTGCTGATTGGTGCGGCGGGCGGGTTTCTTGCCTTTGCCGCGGGCATGCCGCTGCCCTGGATGCTGGGGGCGTTGTTTGCCAGCATGGCAGCGGCCCTTGCGGGCCTGCCGGTCGTGCCGCCCAACCGGATTCGCCCCGCGACCGTGGCCGTGATCGGTGTGCTTCTTGGCGCGCGCTTCACGCCCGACGTGATCGGGGCGATGGGGCAATGGGCGGTCTCTCTGGGGTTGCTGACCGTGTATATGATCGCCGTGGCCGGCGTGACGGTTCCCTTCTACCGCTATTTCGGCAAGGCGGATTGGCAGACCGCCTATCTTTCGGGCCTGCCCGGCGGGCTGAGCGAGATGGTCGAACTGGGTGAGGAAAAGGGCGCAGACGTGCGCACCATCATTCTGGCCCATACCTTGCGGATCGTCGTGACCATCGCGCTGATCGCCGTCTGGTTCCGCGTGATCGAAGGGCGCAACGTCGGGTCCATGCCGAATTTCGGCGGCGCCCCGCTGACCCCGCTGGATGCGGCGATGCTTCTGGTCTGCGCCGTGGCGGGAAGCATTGGCGGCAAGTGGCTGAAACTGCCGGCGCCCGCCTTTCTGGGGCCGATGTTCCTTTCCGCCATCCTGCATGCAACTGAAATGACGGCAAGCTCTCCGCCCACGCCCCTTGTCATCGCCGCGCAGATCATCCTTGGCACGGTTCTGGGCTGCCGCTTTCTGGGCACACCTGTGGGCACTCTTTTGCCCGCGCTGCGGTTAAGTCTGGGCGCCACGGGGGCGACGCTGCTGATCGCCCTTGTCTTTGCCGGGCTGATGCATGCCGTAATCGGGATCACGCTGGATCAGGGCATTCTGGCTCTTGCCCCGGGCGGGCTGACCGAAATGGGTCTGATCGCCCTTGCCATCAATGCAGATGTGGCCTTTGTGGCGCTGCACCATGTGGTGCGCATCCTGCTGGTTCTGCTGCTGGCAAAGCCGCTGTTCGCGCTGATGCCGAAGGGTCAGAAATCCAGATCGGCATAATGGGCGGGCGGCGGAAAGCCCGGCACCTGATCGGCCAGAAGCGTGCGGAAGCTGGGCCGCGACTTGATCTTGGCATACCAGTCCTTCACCGTTGCGCTGCGGTGCCAGTCGACATCGCTGATGTAGTCAAGGCAGGACAGATGGGCCGCGGCGGTAAAGTCTGCCAGCGTCATCTGATCGCCCGCAAGCCAGCGGCGCTGATCCAGAATCCATGCCATGTAATCCAGATGAAACTTGATGGCCGCCGCGCCGGATTTTACATTCTTTGAATCCGGATAGCCACGCTTCATCACCTTCTTGTTTACCCGTTCATGCAGAAGTTTCGATGTTACCTCATCATGGAACTTGCCATCGAACCATGCGCAGATCCGGCGCACCTCGTAGCGCAGGTCGGGATCGCGCGGCATCAGGGGGGGGTTGGGAAAGATATCGTCCAGATATTCGCAGATCGCCTGACTTTCGCTCAGCGTGCGGGTATCCATCTTCAGGATCGGCACCTTGCCCGCCGGGTTGCGGCGCAGGAAATCAGGCGACGGTTCCCAGTAGCGTTCTTCGACCAGTTCCACTTCCAGCTTCTTTTCGGCCAGGGTCAGGCGGACCTTCCGGCAAAAGGGGGAAAGCGCGAAATGGTAGAGACGGTTCATTCTGAAAAGCTCGTGGTTGGGTCCAACCCTGATAGCGGCCCCCGCGTCCGGGATCAATCCGCTTCCCTGCCCGGGGCCCCGGCATCGGCGCCATCGGCGCGCCGGGCCGTTCAGCCTTCAAAGCAAAGGGCCCTGCCATCGGCGGCAATGGTTTCTGCGCCTGACATGATGGCCCTTGTCCGGTTGCGCACGAAACTGGATGGCTTCGAGGCGCTGCGCCCTTTTGGATCGGGCAGGACAGCGGCCAGACGCGCGGCCTGAAGGGGGCTAAGTTCGCCGGCATCCACACCAAAGTAATGCCGGGCCGCCGCCTGAACGCCAAAGACGCCTTCGTCAAACTCTGCAACGTTCAGATAGACTTCCAGAATACGCTGCTTGGACCAGACCAGTTCCACGGCCGGGGTCAGCACCCCTTCCATCGCCTTGCGCAGCCATGATCGGCCGTGCCAGAGAAAGACGTTCTTCACGACTTGCTGGCTGATGGTCGACGCCCCGCGATTGCCGCCTTCGGCCACGGCCGCGCGGATCGCCGCCATGTCGAAACCCCAGTGCAGGCAGAAGTTCGCATCCTCTGCCGCCACCGCAGACCTGCCCATGACGGGTGCAATCTGGTCCCAGTCGGCCCATTCACGCTGCACCCCGCCCAGACGGGCAGATTCCTGCAACTGATAGATGTTCACCGGTGGGTTCAGGAAGGAAAACAGGATCACCAGCAGCGCAAACAGCGCGCAGATCCCCAGAAGGCCGCGCAATGCCCACCGCCCCACCCGCCGCAGCAGAGGCCGCGGCGAAAGCGGAACCGGGCCTGCCCCGGATTTTCGAGAGGATTTGCGAGCCTGTCTTGCCATGTCTTCTTAGGCCAGAGCCCATCCGCAGGGTCAAGCGGGCGTTGGGGCCGTCAAGGAAAAGGCCCCCCTGTCCGGGGGGCCTTTCCAACCTGTCAGGCGGATTTATTCGGCGGGAACCTTCGCCGGTTCGGCAGACAGCGGATGCGCCAGATGCGGCAGCATTTCCTTCGGGCAGACCTGCAGGAAATTCATCCGCTCGGCTTCCCAGTTCGCCAGAAGGCGAAGCGCCTTGCGGCTGCCGGTTTCGCGGGCGTGCATCTCGATCAGGCCTTTCAGCTGCGCTTCCCAATGCGGATGCGTTACCGCACAGGTCACGAGGGACTCGAGGTTCATGTAATCCTCGGCCACACCGCTCGGGTCATAGAGATAGGCCATCCCGCCGGTCATGCCTGCCCCGAAGTTCGCGCCGATGCGGCCCAGGATCACGGCAACGCCGCCGGTCATGTATTCGCAGCCGTTCGACCCGCAGCCTTCAACCACGACCTTGGCCCCCGAATTCCGCACCGCGAACCGTTCCCCAGCCCGGCCATAGGCAAACAGATACCCGTCCGTCGCGCCATAAAGCACAGTGTTGCCGATGATTGTGTTTTCCGAAGGTTCCAGCGGCGATGACAGCGGCGGGCGCACGACGATCAGGCCCCCCGACAGGCCCTTGCCCACATAATCGTTGGCATCGCCCTGCACCTCCAGCTTCAGGCCCTTTACAGCAAAGGCCCCCAGCGACTGGCCGCAGGAACCGGCAAGCTTGACCGTCAGATGGTCGGGCTGAAGGTTGTTGCGCATGCCGAACTTCTTGACGATGTAACTGGATGCCCGCGTTCCGATGGTGCGGTGCGTGTTCCGCACGGCATAGGAAAGCTGCATCTTTTCGCCGTCTTCAAAGAAGCGCGCGCCGTCGCGGATGATTTCGGCATCCAGCGTGTCGGGCACGGCATTGCGCGGCTTCGACCGGTCATAGGTGATCTTCGACGCACCATCGACAGTGATCAGAAGCGGGTTCAGGTCAAGGTCATCCAGATTTGCCGCCCCCCGGCTGACCTGCGTAAGCAGATCGGCCCGGCCGATGATCTCGTCCAGACTGCGCGCACCGATGTTGGCCAGCAGTTCCCGCACCTCTTGTGCATAGAAAGTGATCAGGTTCACCACCTTGTCGGCACTTCCGGTAAACTTTGCCCGCAACGCCTCGTCCTGGGTGCAAACCCCAACGGGACATGTGTTCGACTGGCACTGGCG
>JALQTL010000371.1 GCA_023260935.1 Paracoccaceae bacterium | reverse complement strand
TTGCGATTAACCCTCCGCTGGTGGGCTAGCCCCATCGAGCTTCTCCGCGATTTCTGACCGATAGCGCACTCGCCGAACCCGTCGGACCATGTCGAGGACCAAAAGCACCACGGCAAGCCGTGGCCGGGCCGGTGTCGTCATGTCGCGATCCGCAATTCCGCTGCGGGCGCACTGGCGTGATGCTTGCGGGCAAGCTCTTCGCCAACCAGGGCCGAGATGTTGTCCAGCCCGTCCAACCGCAGGCCGGGCCAGCCCTTTGACGGCGGGGCGCGGCGCACCAGCGCGCGCAGGGCGGCGGCCATTCGGGCGGGGTTTCTGGCCTCTTCGGGCAACAGCATGTCGACCATGCCCAGTTCGGCTGCGCGGGAAGCACGCAAAAGCTGTTCCTCTCGCGGGATGACGCGCGGCACGATCAGCGCCGGCTTGTCGAAGGAAAGGATCTCGCAATAGGTATTGTAGCCGCCCATGCCGACCACGGCCTTGGACCCGGCGATCAACTCTTCCATTCTTGTATCGAAATCGATCACCTCGATCTGCGGGATCGACTGGCCCTTCCGGGTGAATTCCGCCCGCAGGTCCGCTGTCATGTAGGGGCCCAAGACCACCAGCGCGCGTTCAGGTAGCCCCGGGTCATGCAGATAGGCGTTCATCACATCGTTGATCAGATCGGCCCCATCGCCACCCCCGCCAGTGGTGACAAGGATGTATTCCCCTTCCGGCTGGTTCTGCGAAGGCTTGTTGCCATGCGCGCTGCGTTCCAGAAAGCCCACGAACTCCATCCGGTCGCGCACCGATTGCGGCACATCCAGCCCCGTCAGCGGATCATAGAAATCGGGCGGGCCATAGACCCAGATGTGGTCGAAGAACCTGTCGATCTTGGCCATCACGTCATTGCGCTGCCATTCGGCCTGCAACAGATGGGGGGCATCCATCACATCGCGCAGGCCCAGAACCAGCGTGGTGCCCTGCGATTTCAGATAGGCCAGCGTATCCTCGATCTCGCCGCGCAGGCCCATCGGTTCCTTGTCGACGATGAAGATATCGGGCTGAAAGGATTTCGCCGTGTGCTGGATGATCGACCGCCGCATTTCGATGGTGTCCTTCACATCGATATGCTCGGACAGCGAGGTGTATTCCCCATTGCGCAGCTTGATGACGCTGGGAATCTTCACGAAATCGACGCGCGACCGGTAATCGAAGGCCCCCGCGATCTGCGAGCCGGAGATGATGAGAACCATCATCCCCCGATAATCCTGCACAAGCGAATGGGCGATGGTGCGGCAGCGGCGAAGATGGCCAAGGCCAAAGGTATCGTGGCTGTACATCAGAACGCGGTGGTTTCGCGCGCGGTCTTTCATCGGCATTGTCCTGACTGTGGCGAAACCGGGCAGAAGTCCGGCCTTTGGCTGCACAGGGGCCAGGCCCTTGCGCTGCCCTTACTTATACGGATCAGCGGCATCGCGTAGCCCGTCTCCCAGGAAATTGAAAGCCAGAACAACAAGGATCACGGGCACAACAGGCAGAATAAGCCAAGGATACAGTGCGATGATGTTCACGCTGCGGGCTTCGGTCAGCATGATGCCCCAGCTTGTGATCGGCGCGCGCAGGCCGATGCCCAGAAAGCTGAGAGCGGTTTCGCCAAGGATCATCCCGGGTATCGTCAGCGTGGCCGAGGCAATCAGGTGCGACATGAAGCCGGGTACCATATGGCGCCCGATGATGCGCGCACTGCCTGCCCCCATCAACCTTGCGGCAAGGACATAATCTTCCTCACGCAGGGACAGAAGCTTTGATCTGACCGCCCGCGCCAGCCCCGTCCAGTCCAACATGCCAAGGATGACCGTGATCCCGGCATAGACAAGGATCGGGCTCCACGTCACCGGTATGATGGCTGCAAGGGCCATCCACAGCGGGGTCGACGGGATGGATTGCAGCACCTCGGTCACGCGCTGCGTGGCGGCATCGAACCAGCCGCCATGATAGCCCGCCAGCCCGCCGATCACGATGCCCAGAACAAGGCTCATCGTGACGCCCAGCAGGCCGATCGTCAAAGAAATGCGCGCGCCGTAAAGGATACGCGACAGAACATCCCGCCCCAGCCTGTCGGTGCCCAGCAGGAACATGTTGCCGCCCTCGGCCGGGCATACAAGGTGCAGGCTGGCCGGGATCATGCCCCAGAAGCGGTAGTCATCGCCCTGACAGAAGAACCGCAGTTTCTGCACATCCGTCTTGTCGTCGGTGTAGATCCGGCGCAGGTTTTCCATATCAAGACTGCGCTCTCGGCCATAGACGAAGGGGCCGACAAAACGCCCTTCGTGGAACAGATGCACCTGCTGCGGCGGGGCGTAGATATCGTCCAGATGGCGGGTATCCTGATGATAGGGCGCCAGAAATTCGGTGATCAGGATGCTGGCATAGAGAAGCACCAGAAACACAAGCGACACCACGGCAACCCGGTGGCGCCGGAATTGCCACCACATGAGTTGCAGTTGCGACGCCTCGGCCATACCGTCCAGCCGGCCTTCGCCTTCGTTGGGGTCAAAGGGCACGTCGGAAACATAATGCTGCAACGGCGCACCCGGGGCCGGCAATCCGTCAGGCCTTTTGTGGTGTTGGGTCATTTGGCATTCCCCCGGCCCAGCCGGATGCGCGGATCAAGCAGCGCCAGCGCGATGTCAGAGACCAGCACCCCCACCACTGTCAGCACCGCCAGAAACATCAGGAACGACCCGGCCAGATACATGTCCTGGCTTTGCAGGGCCCGGATCAGCATGGGCCCGGTCGTTTCCAGCGACAGCACGATGGCCGTGACCTCGGCGCCCGAGATCATGGCCGGCAGGATCGAGCCGATGTCGGCGATGAAGAAGTTCAGGGCCATGCGCAGCGGGTATTTGCGCAGCACCCGGCCGGGGGCCAGCCCCTTGGCGCGGGCGGTGATGACATATTGCTTTTGCAACTCGTCCAGCAGGTTTGCGCGCAGGCGCCGTACCATGCCTGCCGTCCCGGCCATGCCAATGATGATCACCGGAATCCAGATATGCGACAGGATGGACTGGGCCTTTGCCCAACTCATCGGCTGATCCAGATAGGTGCTGTCCATCAGGTTTCCGATCGACAGGCCAAACCAGATATTCGCGAAATACATCATCAGAAGCGCCAGCATGAAATTGGGAACCGCAAGGCCGATCAGGCCAAGGAAGGTCAGCCCGTAATCACCCCAGCTGTATTGATGCGTGGCCGAATAGATGCCGATGGGGAAGGCCACGATCCAGGTGAAAAGGATGGTCAGGAAGGACAGCACGAAGGTCAGCCACAGCCTGTCGCCCACCACCTCGCTGACCGGCAGCCGATAGGCGAAGCTATAGCCGAAATCGCCATGAAACATGCCCCCCACCCAATGCAGATACCGGATGTATTGGGGCTGGTCGAAGCCGTATCTTTCACGCAGCATCTCGATCTCAGCCAGATCGGCCTGTTCGCCAAGCGCTTTCAGTTCGGCGACATAGCTTTCGAAATAGTCACCCGGCGGCAGTTCGATGATCACGAACACCAGAATCGATATCAGGAAAAGCGTCGGGATCATCGTCAGGATGCGCCGAAGGATGTAAGCCGCCATCGCCTAGACCTGCGCGTAAAAGAAGGTATCGGGCAGATAGGCGCCCAGGAAACTGGTGGGTTCAAAGCCGTAAAGGGCTTCTTCGGGCAGGTTGACCAGCCGGGCAGACCGCACCAGCGGTTGCAAGGCGCCGTTGACCGTGCCGATCGAAAACACCTGATCGGCCCGCAGGGCAAGAATCTGGTGCCAGATCCTTTCACGCATCTGCGGATCGTCGCTGTCGCCCCAGGCTTTCAGCAGGTCCATCAGGGCCACCACTTCGGGCATGTCGGGCGCTTCACCCGCCGACCCGCCCGACGCATACCAGCTGCCCCACAGCGGCCATTGCAGCTGATCACCGGTTGTGGGCACCAAGCCTTCGGGAGAGCTGTGGGCATCGGGCACGCCGTTATCCAGCCCCTGCCAAACCGAAAGCTGCACCAGCCCTGCCAGCACCCGGCTGCGGAACACGTCGCGCTGAGAGGTGCGGATGTAAAGCGCCAGCCCCACCTCGCGGTAGTGATCGCGGATCAGTTCCAGAATATCGGTTTCAAGCGTGCTTTCCCCCGCCGTCTCCACCACGATCCCCGCCTGACGGCCATCGGGCAGACGGCGGATGCCGCCTGACCCGCGCTCGGTCAGGCCGAGTTCATCCAGCAGCGCATTGGCCAGATCGGGGTCATATTGCGCCCAGGCCCGGGCGTAGTCCGGGCGATACAGCGGGCAATCGGGCATCACCGTATCAGCGCTTTCCACGCCGAGGCCGAAGAACAGCGCCTTGTTGATTTCCTCGCGGTTGATGGCAACCGACAGGGCGCGCCGCATCCGCACATCGCGGAACAGGTCACGCCAGACCGGATCGACACAGTTGAGGTTCGGAAACAGCGCCATGGCCGACCCTTGCGATTTCCGCCACAGGGCCACGCGCAGCGGGTGGGTCTTTTCCGCCCGCTTCAACAGGGTGTAATCGGGAAAGGCCAGGCCGGCAGCCTGAAGATCGCTTTCCCCGGTGGCTGTCTTCGCCAGAATGATTTCGGACGAGACGACGTTCAGCACCACCCGGTCGAAATAGGGTAGTTGCGTGCCTGCCTGATCAACCCGATGGAAATAGGGGTTGCGTTCAAACACGAACTGTTCGGCCGGGGGGGCGGTGCGCGGACGCCACGCCTCCAGCGTCGGCAGGTCAGGGTTTTCCGGCCGGATGGACCGCGACATCTTGATGTGCAGGCGCCGCCAGTCATCCACCCGTTGCTCTTCGGCCAGCCGGGTCAGCGATGCCTCATCTGCATAGCTTGCGTGAAACTGCTTCAGATAGGCGCTGGGCATGAACAGCACGGTCGGCAATGGCGCGGCGAGCTTTGGCAGAAAAGCCGGCATCGGGCTGACAAAGCTGTAGCGGACGGTCAGGTCATCCAGCACCTCGAACCGGGCGGGCTGACCGCTGGCTACCAGTTCGGGCGGCGGGCCGCTCTTGTACAGTTTCGGGTGGGAAATCACATCTTCCCAAGTATAGCGGAAATCCTCGGCGGTGAACGGCGTGCCGTCCGACCAGCGATGGCCTTCGCGCAGGTGGAAGGTGAAGATCTGATCGTCTTCCACATCCACGCCGGCAAGGATATCGGGGCGCAACTGAAGATCCGGGCCATAGGTCAGCAGACGGGCATAGCTATAGATCGGAATCAGCCGCACATCGCGTTGGCCACCCACCAGAATGCGCAGCGTGCCGCCCTGTTGCCCGGTGGCTCGGCCCAGTCCCGGCAGGTCGATCACCCGGGGGTTCAGCGGCAGCCGGTCTGTCATTTCGCCAAGGGGCGCGGGCTGGCCGGCCGGCTGGGGTGCCTCGGCCCGGGCTATCCGGGGCAGGGCCAAGCTGCCCATCAGCCCTGCGATTGCGCGCCGCCGTGTGATCATGCCCGCACCTCTGCCGCATCGGCCTTCGGATCGGCCAGCACGAAATGCCCCGATCCCAGATCCAGCGGCACCATGCCGCTTTCGGCCCGAAATGCGCGGGGCCACTCGGCGCTGCTTTCGCTGCTGGACCGGCCGACAGTGGCAAAATCAAGCGACCTTGCCGGATCGGGGTGGGGCACGGCGGCCAGCAGCGCCTTTGTATAGGGGTGGACGGGCGCCTGCATCAGCCGTTCCCGCGGGGCAAGTTCCACGATCCGGCCGCGCCACATCACGGCCACCCGGTCTGCCATGTAGTCGACAACCGCAAGGTTGTGTGAGATGAAAAGATAGGTCAGCCCCAGATCGCGTTGAAGATCCTTCAGCATGTTCAGGATCTGCGCCTGAACCGAAGCATCCAGCGCCGAAACGGGTTCGTCGCAGATGACCAGCCCGGGGGCCAGCGTCAGGGCGCGCGCAATGCCGATACGCTGCCGCTGCCCCCCGGAAAAGCTGTGCGGATAGCGGGTGCTGGCACTGCGTTCCAGCCCGATCGCCTCCAGCAGGGCGGATGTGCTGGCACGCCGGCTTTCGGCATTGCCGATGCCGTGAATTTCCATCGGTTCGGCAAGGATATTGCCCACGGTCATCCGCGGCGACAGCGATGAAACCGGGTCTTGGAACACCATCTGGATCCGCTGGCGCAGCTTTTGCAGCGCGGCCCCTTCGGCTTTCAGCACATCCACCGGCCCGGTACCATCGTCAAAGACGACAGATCCGTCATCCGGCGTGATGGCCCGCATCAGAATCTTGCTTACAGTGGTCTTGCCGCAGCCGCTTTCGCCCACAAGGCCCAGACATTCGCCGCGGCGGATGTCGAAGCTGACGCCATCCACGGCCGGCGCCTGTGCCTGTTCCTTTGAGCCGATGCGCCATTGCTGCTGGCGGGTCTCAAAGGTCTTGCGCAGATTGCGTACCGACAGCAGCACCGGCGCCCCGTCAACCTGCACCCCGGTTGAACCGGGGGCAACGGGTGCCGTTGCGCCAATGGCGCCATGCAGGCGGCTGCGGTCCAGCGCTATTTCGCGCAAGGGTCGCAGCCTTTCGCCCCGGTCCATGCCGAAGTGCGGAATGGCGTTCATCAGACCCTTCAGATAGGCATGCCCGGGATTGCGGAAGATCGGCTGAACCGGTCCGGCCTCCATGATGCGGCCGCGGTAGATCACCACCACTTCGTCGGCCACATTCGCCACAACCCCCAGATCATGGGTGATCAGCAGCACCGCCATGTTCAGCCGCTGTTGCAGATCGCGCAAGAGCGTCAGGATCTGCGCCTGAATCGTCACATCCAGCGCAGTTGTCGGTTCATCGGCAATCAGCAAAGACGGGCCGCAGATCAGCGCCATGGCGATCATCGCACGTTGCCGCATGCCACCCGACAATTCGAACGGATACATGTCGAACACCCGCCGCGGGTCTGCAAAGCCCACAAGCGACAGCATCGCTTCGGATTTTTCGCGTTGTTCGGCCGGCGAAAGGCTATCGTGAATCTGCAAAACCTCGGCAATCTGGTTGCCCACCGTGTGCAGCGGTGAAAACGAGGTCATCGGTTCCTGAAAGATCATGCCGATATGACGGCCCCGGATGGACCGGATCTGCCGCCCGTCACGCGGCATTTTCAGCAAGTCTTGCGGGGTGCCGTCGCCATCAGGCCGGGTAAAGAGAATGCGCCCCGAGGTGCGGGCCGTTTCGGGCTGAAGCCCCATGACCACCTGCCCCAGAACGGATTTGCCGGAACCGGATTCCCCGACAAGCGCCGTTACCTTGCCCGGCAGAACCCGAAGGCTGACGCCCTTCAGCGCATCAAGCTGCCCGCCCGGCAAGGGAAACGAGACGCGAAGATCCTCTATCCTCAGCAGATCTGTTGCCGCTGTCGGTCCGTCTGTCGGCATTGCGTCGGGTTCCATTGCGCCCAGCCCCGGGGGGCTGGCCCCCTTCGCCATTTTGTTGGCAAAGCCTAGACCAGCGATTCAAGGCTGTCTATTGCTGTGTTCCATGCGCTTCAGGGTATCAGCGCGCGATCACTCGGCGGCAAAAGATCGGGCAGCCCGACCCAGCGGCATCCGGGGTGATCCCGTGTCAGATCGAACAGCACGTCCAGAAAGTGCCATGCTCGGGCATCATGCACCAGATGATGCGAAAGGATGCCAAGTGGCTCTGGCCCCGTGGCCACTTGAACCGAAGCCGCAATGGCCTTTGCCAGTTCGGCCAGCAGATCATCGGTTGCCCGGCCGCCCCTTGTGCCGTGCCAATCCATCAGGTCGACATGGGTGTTGATGGCCGGAATGGGCCCCGGCCGCGCCGGGCCAAAGACTGAAAGCGCCTGAAACCCACAGCGCGCCAGCGCCGGCAGCAGCGCGGGCGCGATACGGTTCCATGGCGGCACCAGCACGGGCACGAGATGCGCGCCGTGCAGGGCATGCAGCCGCGCCAGACCGGCCGCCAATTCGGCCAGCACCTGAACCTGCGGCCGGTGGCTGCCCAGTTCCTGCTTTTTCTCTCCCGCCGGGGCATGGTTGCGGTGATTCCAGCCGTGAACGGCCACATTGGCCGCGGGGCTGTGGGCCAGACGCTCTGCCAATGCAGGGCCAGTCGGTTCGGGGATCACCGCCAGCGTGACCGGCACCTGCCAGCGGGCCGAGGTTGCCAGCAGCCGGTCCAGATCAGGCGTCGGCTGCACAGCATCGTCATCGCGCCACCACAGAACAGCCTGCTGCCCGCGATTGGCAAGGTCATCCAGCGTCTTGCGCAGGGTGGGTGCGGTCATGAAAGCCTCGTGCCGGTGCAGATGGATTCGATCATTGTTGCCAGACGGCCCGTGGCCGCGGTGAAGGAATGGCGCGCAGCCACCTGTTGCCGGGCGGCGGCCCCTTCCCGGCTGGCGCGGGCCGGGTCGGCCAGCAGGGCCGCCACGGCTGCCGCCATGGCGCCGGTATCGCCTTCGGGCACCAGCGCGCCGCCGGTTTCAGGGGCCACCACCTCGGGCACACCTGCGGTGCGAAAGGCCACAACCGGCAGGCCCGCCGCCTGCGCTTCCAGATAGGCCAGACCATAGGCTTCGCCGTATCCGGGCCAGAGATAGACCATGCCGCGCGCCAAGAGCGCCGCCACACCGGCGCGGTCCAGTGCGCCGCACCAGTCTACCCGGCCCGCCGGCAGACCGGCAAAAAGCGCCCGAACCTCGGCCTCGGCCTGCCCGCCGCCTGCAATGCTTAGCCGCCAGTCAAGCGCCGGGGGAAGCTGTTCCAGCACCTGTGCCAGCGCGCGATAGCTGGCCAGTTTGTCGCCCGCGCGCATCATCGCCACGGTCACGATGTGGCCCGGTTCGGGCCGGGGCGGGGCGGTAAAGGCGGTCATGTCGATGAAGGGCGGAAAGGCCGAAAGCTGCGCCTGTGGTGCCGCCAGCGCCAGCCCCGCCGCATCGCGCGTGGTCAGGCACAGGTTCAGCGCCGCCGCGCAAACGGCATCCAGCGCCAGTGCCTGCATCTGGGCCCAGATGCCGACGTTGCGCCGGGCTGACCACGATGCCTCGCAGGTGATCAGGGGCAGGCCAAAGCGCCGGGCAAGGGGCGGGCCGATCAGGTCGGGAGATTTGTAATAGGGGTGATAGCTGAACCAAAGGTCCGGCGGCCCGTCGCGCCCCCATCGGGCGGCAATCCGCGCCTGCTCGGCCGTTGCGGTCTGTTGCAGGCCGGCCCAGCCGGCCCAATCGTCGCTGTCGCCGATCCGGGCGCGCAGGCTCGAGGCCAGTTCTGGCCGGTAGCCCGCCTGTTCCAGAGCCGCCCAGATCTGGCGCGCCATCAGCCTGTCACCCGAAGGCACCGGATGATCTGGCGCCTTCAGCGGGGCGTAAAAGGCGATGCGCCGCGCCGGTCGCGCCATGGTTTCAATCCCGGGTCTGTGGTTCGTGCGGCAAGCCTAGCCCATAGCCAAGGCCGAACCAACCGCAGCCTTGACCCTGTTCACGAAAGGCTGAAACGCGGGCGCGTCGCTTGACAGGCCTTGTCGGTGCGCCCCATGTCACAGCACGAGGCAGCGCTGGGCAAGGCATGACACTTCTGGAAAAGATCACCGCGCGGCGCGCACAAGTGGGCGTCATCGGGCTGGGCTATGTTGGCTTGCCGCTTGCCGTGGCCTCGGCGCGGGCGGGGTTCACCGTTCTGGGGTTTGATACCGACCCGGCCAAGATCACCGCGATCGATGCGCGCGAAAGTTATATCGAGGCTGTGCCACAGCCCGCTCTGGCCGCAGAGGTTGCGGCGGGCCGGTTCGCGGCAACCGGGGATTTTGCCCGTCTGGGCCAATGCGATGTGATCGTGATCTGCGTGCCCACGCCGCTGACCCGGCATCGAGAGCCTGACCTTTCCTTCGTTCTGCGCACCTGCGAAGACATTGCCGCCACTCTGCGCCCCGATCAGGTGATCGTGCTGGAAAGCACCACCTATCCCGGCACGACCGATGGGCCGGTAAAGGCGGTGCTGGAACGCGGCGGGTTGCGGTCGGGGCAGGATTTCTTCCTTGGCTTTTCGCCCGAACGGGAAGACCCCGGCAACCGCGCTTTCGATACCGCCAGCATCCCCAAGGTGGTGGCCGGTGACGGCCCACGCGCCACGGCCCTGATCGAGGCGTTCTACAGCGCCGTGGTGGCGCGTGTGGTGCCGGTTTCCACCCCCGCCACGGCCGAGGCGGTGAAGATCACCGAAAACGTCTTTCGCGCCGTCAACATCGCTCTGGTGAACGAGTTGAAGGTGATCTACGACGCCATGGGCATTGATATCTGGGAAGTGATCGAAGCCGCCAAGACCAAGCCCTTTGGCTATATGCCCTTCTATCCCGGGCCCGGGCTGGGCGGGCACTGCATCCCGATCGATCCCTTTTACCTGACGTGGAAATCGCGCGAATACGATCTGACCACGCGCTTCATCGAACTGGCGGGAGAGATCAATTCCGCCATGCCGCGCCATGTGGTCAACCGTCTGGCCGAGGCACTGGACAGGCGCCTTGGCCGCGCGCTCAGCAGGTCACGGGTGCTGGTCGTGGGGCTGGCCTACAAGAAGAACGTGCCCGATATTCGTGAAAGCCCGTCGCTGCGCCTGATCGAACTGATCGAGGAACGGGGTGGCCGGGCGGATTATCACGATCCCTTCGTTCCCCAGATCCCCCGCACCCGCGCCTATGGTGCGCTGATGGGGCGCCGGTCGGTGCCGCTGGATGCGGCCAGCCTGCAAGGCTTTGAAGCGGTGCTGATTTCAACCGATCATGACGGTCTGGATTATGCGGCCATGGCCAGCCATGCGGCGCTGATCATCGACACACGCAATGTCTTTGGCCGGCTTGGCCTGCCGATGGACAAGGTGGTGAAGGCCTGAAAGGAAGCTGATGAGCCGTCTTGACAGTTTCATCCGCCGCATGTTGGCGCAGCGGGATATCCTGAACCATATCGCCGCCGATCTGGACCTTCCGGCAACAGGCGCGGTGCTGGAGGTGGGGCTGGGCAACGGGCGCACCTACAGCCACCTGCGCGAAAGGTTTGCCGGCCGGCGCATCATCGCCTTTGACCGGGCGCTCGGGGCGCATGGGTCCAGCGTGCCCGCTCCGGATGATCTGGTGCTGGGGGAAATTCGTCAGACGGCAGCCCGCTTTGCCGGAAAGGGGGCGGCGCTGGTGCATGCCGATATCGGCACCGGCTATCCCGAAAAGGATGCCGATACGCTGGTCTGGTTGCCGGGGCTGGTGGCCAGCCTTCTGGCGCCCGGTGGGGTGGCGGCCAGCGGCCTGCCGCTGGAAGATGCGCGGCTGGTCCCGTTGCCCCTGCCCGGGGGCGTCGAACAGGGGCGCTATTTCCTGTACCGCCGCCGCCCGGACTGACCTGCATGCCGCAGGCCCGCCACCGCCTTGCGCTGATTGCAGATGCGCATCTGCACGATCCGGCCGGTGATTTCGGGGGGGCAGGTTTTCCGATTGGCGGGCGGCCCTACAGCCTGCGACCTTGGGAGGCGGTGCGCGCCAGTGGCCGGGCCGTGAATGAAAGCGCCATGGCCTTTCGCGCGGCGCTGGAACGGATCGCGGCCAGCGGCATCCGGCTTGTCGTGCTGGCCGGGGATTACAGCGATGACGGGCAGGCCGAAAACCTGCGGCGACTGTCGGCCCTGTTGCACGAGGCCGAGGCCCGGCTGGGGCTGAGGTTTCTTGCCTTGCCCGGCAATCACGATGGCTATGGCGTGGCGGGCAAGCATCTGGCGATCCGGCAGGCGACCGGGCCGGGGCAATCGGAACTTGTGACAAGCGACCCCGATCTGGCGGCGGCCCATGCCCCTGGGTCTGTTCTGTCGGCGGCGTTGCGCTGCCCCGGCTTTCCACAGGCGCTGGAACCGATGGCGGCCTTTGGCTTGCGCCGGCAGCCGTGGCATCTGCATTGGGAAAGCCCCTTTGGCCCATCGGACAGCTTTGAAGACCGCCGCTTTCTGGCCGGGTCGGCCGATGGCGGCACGGCCCATTGGCTGACCGATGCCTCGTATCTGGTGGAACCGGAGCCGGGGCTTTGGCTGTTGATGCTGGATGCCACGGTGTTCGAGCCTAGGCCCGGCATCGCCGATCCCCGCCGCAAGCGGGCCTTCCATGATCCGGCCAATGCGGGGTGGGATGCGGTGTTGCGGGTAAAGCCCTTCCTTCTGGACTGGATTGGCGATGTGGTCCGCCGCGCGCGCCAGCAGGGCAAGCTGTTGCTGCCGGTTTCGCATTATCCGATCCTGCCGCCCTTGCCCGGGTTTTCGGCGGTGCTGCCCGATGATGCGCTGGCGCGGCGCAGCCCTTCACCTGCCGTCGCGGAACGGCTGGCGGCTGCGGGTCTGCGGTTGCACTTCGGGGGCCATTTGCACCTGCACGCCACCAGTCGGGCCGATACCGCTGCCGGGCAGATCACCGATGTGTCCCTGCCATCGACCTGCGCCTTTCCTCCTGCGTTCACCCTGCTGGAAGGTGACGCCGACGGGCTTTCGATGACGACAATGTCGCTGGCGGACCTGCCGCCCGACCCGTTGGCAAGTGTGCTGTATGCGGCCGAAGGCGCAGGCCTGCACGAGCACGATCAGCCCTTTGGCCGCTTTCTGGCCGCCTGCCACCGGAACCGCCTGCTGACGCGCCGCCTGCCGCGCGGCGCACCGCCCGGTATCTGGTCCGCCCTTGCTGACCGCCGTTTGTCTGACCTGCCCTTGCTGATCGGGGCTACCGGTTCCGCCAGCGCGGCGGGGGCCGGGACTCCCCTGCCCGAAATTCCCTTGGCCGATGTTCTGCCGCAGGTCTTCCTGCTGGTCGAGGGCGGGGCCCTTGCCCTGCCGCATCTGCCCCCCGACCGGGTGGCACTGTTGCTCCGGCTGGCAGAATGGCAAGGCAGTGCCGAAGATCCCGCCGGGCTGTGGCTGCGGGCGCTGCTGCGCCTTCTGGCAGCCGCCCTTGCCCGCGCCAACCAGCAAGGTCCGATGCAGGGGCTTGGCCCCTGAGGACGCCGAAACCCCCGGGTCAGCCGGCGGCGGCGATGGCCGTTTCCGGTGCAGCGGCCCCCTGCGGCGTGGGGCCATCGGACGGTTGGGGCAGGTCTGCCGCGCGCTTCACGGCAAAGATGGCAATCGGGTGGCTTAGTCCGCGCACGTCAACCTCTTGGGCATCAAGCCCCGGCGCGGGCGGAAGACCCGCCCATTCGACGGTGACAGCCGAAAGCGCAAGCTGAACGCCAAGATCCCTGGTCATGCCCTCCAGACGGCTGGCCAGATTGACGGTTTCGCCAAGGGCAGTCAGGCGGGCGGTGCCGGCCTCTGACTGCCGCACCGCCCCGATGCGGCCCAGGATGGCCGCGCCGCTGTGAATGCCGATGCCCATCGACAGCGGGGCAGGCAGGGCCTCGCGCAGGCTCTGGTTCAGGGCATCCAGCACCCCGCCCATGGCCCGGGCCGCCGCAAGCGCCTGACGGGCGCCTTCATCGCGGGGCTTGTCGATGCCAAAGATCGCCATCACGCCATCGCCCATGAACTTGTCGACAAAGCCGCCCGTCTCTTCGATCGTGTCGGCCATGCAGCCAAGGAACTGGTTCAGCAGGAATACCACGTCATAGGAAAGCCGGCCCTCGGCCATCCGGGTAAAGCCGCGAAGATCGCAGAACATCACCGTGACATCCTGTTCCACGCCCCACAGATACTTGTCGCCCCCCTGATCGCGCTGCGCATCGGCGCGGGCCGGCAAAAGGGTGGAAACCGTCAGGTTGGCGGTGGGAAAGATCTGGCAGGCCAGCCGCACATTGGCCGGCGCCCCAACCCGGCGCAACACCCGCTGTTCCTGTTCCGAAGGCGGGTTCAGCTGGTCTTGCCCCGCCAGCACACGCACGCGGCAGGTGGAACAGCGTGCCCTGCCGCCGCAGACCGATGCATGCGGCACCCGGTTGATCCGGCTGATGGCCAGCAGCGACAGCCCGCGCGGGGCCTGTACCGTGGGCCCGTTGGCATAGGTGACTGTCACCCGCGACCCCAGCCGGTTGGCCAGCAGCAGCAACAGCCAGATCAAGACGCTTGCCGCCAGCATCCCGTAATAGACCTTTTGCGAGGTCAGCATCAGCCCGGTGATTTCTTCATACTGGCCGGGCTTGAACGGGCTGACATATCCCCCTTGCAGATGAACCAGCCGTCCGGCGCTGACAAAGCCGCTGTAGGCCAGCACCGGTATCAGAAGCGCCAACCCCTGCCACAGCCACAGGAACCGCCGATACCACGCCCGCCGGTCCAGCCAGTAATGCAGGCCGATGCAGCCATGCACCCAGACCAGAACGATCAGGATCGCCATGTTCAGCGCCTCGCCCGGCCATATCGCCCAGAGGGCATAGGTGTAATCGTCCTCGATACCGAACAGGCTGTGAACGCCCCGGGTTCCCAGAACATGGCGGACCATCAGGATCGGGATCAGCAGGCCGAAGCCCAGTTGCAACAGGCCGGAAAGGCCGATCCGCCAGCTGTGCAACCCGGTCAGCCGTGCCAGCCCCAGCAGCATATGGATCACGGCAGAGCCGATCAGCAAGGCCGTTCCCGGAAGGCTGCGGGTGATCGCGGTGCGCCATTCCTGCACGGCCAGCATCGCGTCGATAGAGATCAGCCCCAGCGCGTGGTTCAGAAGATGCGTCAGGACAAAGCCGAACAGCACCAGACCCGAAGCAAGCCGCAGCCAGCTTGCCCGCATCCGGCGGACGCGGGGGCGGCCTGCGCCCGGCGCCGCTGCGGGGCCTGCTGGTTGGGTGTGGACCATGTCTTTGTCCTTGTCGTCTGCTGCATCACCGCAACGGGCGGGGCGAGGGCTGGTCGGGCGGATTGCGGGTGATGTCCGGATCGGCGGAATGATGAAGAAGAACGGCCAGCACCGGCGGTGCCACAATGCCGTTTTTCGCGGTCAGGGGTCAATGGCCCTGAAAATACCGCGGCTTTTCGTTCGTCTGCTTTCGTGCTTCCTCATCCCCTCCCGCCAGTCTCAGGCCAGAACCACCAGATCCACCGGCTTTGCCAATCCCGAGATATGCCGCCCCGGCCGCATTTCCACTGCCGGCAGATCATGGCCCTGCGCCATGGCGCGGTCGAAGGTTGCCGCATCGGTCAAGACTCTGGTGCCTTCCACCTTGTTGGCGGCTTCCAGCTTGGCGGCGGTATTCACGGCATTGCCGATCACCGTGAATTCCAGCCGGCTCTGCCCGCCCACAACCCCCACCGTGACCAGGCCGCTGGAAACGGCAATGCCGGCCTGAAAGGGGCCGGACCAGCCCGCCGCACGGACTGCGGGCTCGATCGCGTCAATCGCCAGGGTCAGCGCAACCGCCGCGCGCAGCGCGTCAGCGGCATGGGTTTCACTGTCCTCGACGGCGCCGAAAGTGGCAAGGATCCCGTCGCCCATGAACTTGTCGATCTGCCCGTCGTGCGCCTCGATCACCCGCACGGCCGCATCCTGATACAGCCCCAGCACCGTCATCACGGCTTCGGCGGGCAGTTTGGCTGCGGTGGCGGTAAAAGAGCGCAGATCCACCATCAGGATCGCCGCCTCGCGGGTTTTTGACATCTGCGCCGCCGGCAGATCGTCTGCCTTCGTGATCGATGCGGCAACCTGCGGCGAAAAGAACTGGGCAAGATCGGATGCCGCGGTATGGCTGCTGATGGCATCGATCAGAACCGCCCGCGCCCGGTACAGCGCCAGCGTCAGCACGAAGGTCACCCCCAGTATGGCGATGCCGCGGTCGATCTCGGCCCCGATCAGGATGGAATTCGACGTCATGTAATCCACATAATTTCGGGTGATCCGCATCTGACCCATATCGGTGTTCAGGGCATAGATCACCAGCGCGAACCATCCGACGGCAGCCATCAGCCCGGTCAGCAGAACGAAACGCGGATCAAAGCGCAGTGCCCGGACGCTGATGAAGATGAACAGATAGATCATCGTCGGCGCCTTCAGATAAAAGGCGGCGGGCTGGTTGTACTGGATATGGAAGGAATAGATCAGCGCGCAGAGCAGCCCGACGTCCGCGATGATCGATATCACAAGATACCATGTTGGAAGCACCCGCCGATAGGAAAGCCAGACCCGGAACAGCGTGAAGACGAAATAGATGACCAGCACGGTCGAGGTGAAGCTGGTATTGCTGCTGCCCTCGGCCCGCGGGCTCAGGGCGTAAAGCGTGCCAAAGGTCACCACCAGCGCCAGCTGGACCCAACCCACCAGCCGTTCCCCCGCCGCTTCGCGCCGGTCGATTTCGGCCACCACCCGGGCGGGCAGGGCACCCGTCATCCCGCCCGACCGGGCCAGGGCAAACAGGGCTTTCAGCATTTCGATGATGCGTGCCACGTCCTGGCTCTCGCGCCTCTGTCCGGGGGGTCAGGCACTGTCGCACAGGGTGCGGGGTTTGGTATCTGCAAAACCATGTGATCGGCCGGCCCCTTTGCCTTCATCTGTTCATAATATCCCCGAGGGGTCCGGGGGGCTGGCCCCGGCTGCTGCGGATGGGAAGCTTGCTGAATGTGTTTGCCCAAGTTGTCCATATCAAGGCAGAAGGCTTGACCCCTTGGCGCGCTGTTTACCTGTTTTCAGATCGTGAACGCGCATCTGGCCCATTGGTTTCCATCCCTACCGTCTGGACTGGGCGCAAGCAGTGTCTGCGCTCGAAGCCGTGGCCAACCCTGCCGCGCCGGCAAGAAGGCAGAAAAGCGGCATAGCGACAGAACCACCCTTGCCGCCACCGGTCGCCCCCTTGGCTGGGTGCGGGTGTTATCAGGCCTGTCTGCGGCGCCAGCGGTGGAAGCGTTCCACAATGGCCAGAAGGCGCGGGTTTACATGCGCGCGGCGCCATTCGCCGGCGGCGTATTTGTTCGCCTCGGCCAAGGTGGGATAAATGTGGATCGTGCCAAGGATCTTGCCCAACCCCAGCCCGTGCTTCATCGCCAGCACGAATTCGGCGATCAGGTCGCCCGCATGTTCTCCCACGATGGTGACGCCAAGGATGCGGTCCTTGCCCGGGGGGGTCAGCACCTTCACGAAGCCATGCGCCGATCCGTCGGCAATCGCCCGATCCAGATCATCCATGCCATAGCGCGTCACCTCGACCGCGATGCCTTTTTCCTTCGCCTCGGCTTCGGAAAGGCCCACCCGCGCCACCTCGGGGTCGGTAAAGGTGGCCCAGGGGATCACCCGGTAATCGGCCTTGAACCGCTTCAGATCGCCGAACAGCGCATTGACGGCGGCGAACCACGCCTGATGACCGGCGGTGTGGGTGAACTGATAGGGGCCCGCCACATCGCCTGCGGCAAGGATGTTGGGATAGAGTGTTTCAAGATATTCGTTCGTCTCAACCACGCGGTTGACCTTGATCCCCAACTCTTCCAGACCAAAGCCGTTCAGACGCGGGGCCCGGCCGACGGCAACGATCATGTCATCGAATTCGATGCGGCGGGTCTGGCCCTGATGTTCCACCTCCAGCCACTTGCGGCCATCCGTGACACCACAGGACAGCGCCTTGTGCCCGGTCAGCACCTTGACCCCGTCCGCCTCAAGCGAGCCCTTGACCAACGCCGAAACCTCTTCATCCTCGCGGATCATGATCCGGGGCGCCATTTCGATCTGCGTCACTTCCGACCCCAGCCGGGCAAAGCTTTGCGCCAGTTCCGACCCTATGGGCCCGCCGCCCAGCACCACCAGCCGCTTCGGCGCGGTCTGGCGGTCTTTCAGCGCGTCCCACATCGTATCCGAAGTCATGAAGCCCACGTCTTCGATCCCCGGCAGGGGCGGCACAAAGGGCTGCGCGCCGGTGGCGATGATGATGGCGCGGGTGGTCAGGCGGCGGGTGCTGCCGTCGTTCATCGCAATTTCGACCGTCCAAGGATCGATCAGCTTGGCATACCCCTCCAGCACCTCGACCCCAAGATTCGTGTACCGCTCCACGCTGTCATGCGGGGCGATATCGGCGATCACCTGATGCACCCGGGCCATCACCCGGGCAAAGGGCACCTTAGGCTCTACGGGTTCCAGCCCGTAATGATCGGCCTGGCGCATCTGATGCGCCAGCTTGGCGCTTTTGATCAGCGCCTTTGACGGGACGCAGCCATAGTTCAGGCAGTCGCCGCCCATCCTGTGGCTTTCCACCAGCGTGACCTTCGCCTTTGTCGCGGCCGCGATATAGGCCGAAACAAGGCCTGCCGCGCCCGCGCCGATGACAATCAGGTTGCGGTCAAAAGAGGTTGGGCGTTTCCATCTGGCAAAGACCTTGCGGCGTTTCAGCAGGTTCACGACCATGCGCGCGATCCATGGAAAGATGCCCAGAACGGCAAAGGATAAAAGCAGGGCGGGGGATACGATGCCCGAAAGGCTTTCCAGCCCGGCAAGCTGCGTTCCCGCGTTCACATAGGCCGCCGTGCCGGCCAGCATGCCAGCCTGACTCACCAGATAGAAGGTGCCCGCCCCAACTGGCGTCAGCCCCATCAGCAGGTTGACCGCGAAGAAGGGGATGACCGGGATCAGCCGCAGCGAGAACAGGAAGAACGGCCCGTCCCGGCGCAGGCCTTCGTCAATTGCGGCCGCCCGGTTGCCAAGCTTTTCGTGAACCCAGTCGCGCAACAGGTAGCGCGCCGCCAGAAAGGCCAGCGTGGCCCCGATGGTCGACGCGAAGGACACGATCAACAGGCCTTTCCAGAAGCCGAACAAGGCCCCGGCGGCCAGCGTCATCCAGACCGCAAAGGGCAATGACAGCGCCGTCACCACAACGTAAAGCGCAAAGAAGGCCAGCATCAGCGTCAGCCCATGGCTTTCCTGCCAGACCCGCAGCCGGTCAAGCGTCGCCCTCAGGCTTTCCAGATCTAGGGATTGGCCGCGCAGCCCGAAAAGCAGAGCAAGAACCACCGCCGCAGCGATGAGAAAGAGGATCGGTTTCTTCAAGCGTCGTCCCTCATGTCACTCAGGGAGCAGCCCGAATGTTCCGAGCAGCCATGTCCTATTCCCCTGAGGCTACGAATTGTTACACCCTTGGCAAACAAAAACTCTGGCTGGCGCTGTGCATCCCGCAAGGTTTCAGCGATGATCTATTGCGCAGGGTTACACTGATCGCAGCCCGCCGCCGCGCCGGGGGCAAGGAATTTCCCCGACCTTAGCAGAAATCAACACATCGCTCACATGAGTGCTTGAAGGGACTTGTCGCAGCCCGGAACGTTCAAATGTGATCTGGATCATGTTTCTTTCCACCTTGGCGGCGTAAAAACTGAAAAAGTTGCGCCGCAAATGGGACTTCGATGCGCCTTACAACAAAGACCAATCTGGCCGCGCGTGTGCTGATGGCCTGCGCCTGCAATCAGGGCAAGACCCTGCGCACAGCGGAAATCGCCCAAGTCAGCAACGCGTCGCTGAACCATCTTTTGCAGGTGGTGAATGGTCTACAGGCGCATGGCTTCATCGAAACGCTGCGCGGCAGGCATGGCGGGCTGCGGTTGGCGCGGGCGCCTGAGCAGATTTCGATGGGATCTGTCTTTCGCGTATTCGAAGCAGGGCATCCTTTCGCGGAATGCTTTGACCCCGAAACCAACACCTGCCCGCTTTCGAACGAATGCCGCTTGCGCGGCTTTATCGCGCGTGCGGTTGAAGCCTTCTACCATGAACTTGATATGGTGACACTTGCGGATCTGACCCATGGAAATTGCGGGCTGGAGGCGCTTTTGAGCGTGCCGGAAACGCTGGCCGATGCCTGCCCGCAGCCCATGGCCCGGGCATAAGCGCGGGCGCATCTGTCTGGACCGGTCTGGCAGATCGCACCAGCGCCCGCTTTTGGACCTGCCTGCCGCAGGTATTCGGGGACCGCGACCAAGGATCGCTTTTCCATGTCTCTACAATTTCGTAAGAAGCGTCGCATCGGCACGTTTGGCGGTTTCGGGCATGTGTCTGGAAGTCTAAGAACGATCCTGCAAACCATCGCTTCAAGCGGACAAGAGGGCGGGATGGCGCGACTGAACCTTCAATCCCTGCGGAGGGCCACGCCTGTTCTTCTGGGTATCGTGCTGTTTGCGCTTGGGCTTTATGCGCTCTACCACCTGCTGAAACCCGTCAACGCTGCCGATGTCGCGGCGCAGATCAAGGCAACCCCGGCATCGGTTCTTGCCGCAGCTTTGGGTGCCACGGCCATCGGTTACGTCGCGCTGATCTTTTACGACTGGTTCGGATTGCGCTTCATCGGGAAACGGCTTGATCGGCGCATCGTCGCCCTTGGCGGTTTTCTGGGCTATGCCTTCGGGAACACGATCGGGGTCAGCGTCGTCTCCGGTGGTGCCGTGCGCTATCGGATCTATTCCGCCGTTGGCCTGAACGCCTTTGAGGTGGCTGCGGTTTCGGGCTATATCGCCCTTGCCCTTGGAACCGGGCTTACGCTTGTGGGCGTGGCGGCGCTGGCCTTTCACCCCGGCGCGGTGGGGGCCCTGCTGCCCTTTGCGGCCCCGACGATACAAGGCGTGGCCGGTCTGATCGTGGCGCTTTCCGTGGGGCTGATCGTCTGGCTGTCCGCTACCCAGCGTTCTGTCAGCATTCGTGGCCACGCCTTGCGGCTGCCGCCCCTGCCCGATCTTGGCGGGCAACTTGTGGTGACCCTGATCGACATTGCGGCTGCGTCTTTTGCGCTGTGGGTGCTGCTGCCGGCGGGCAAGCCGGATTACACGATCTTTGTCGCGGTTTACGCCGCGGCAACGATGATCGGCGTGCTCAGCCACGTTCCCGGCGGGGTTGGCGTGTTCGAAACCGTTGTCCTGGGAACAATGCCTGCCTCGGTGCCGGTCAGCGATGCGGCGGCGGCGCTGCTCTTGTTCCGTCTGATCTATTATCTTGTGCCATTCGCGTTGGCCTTTCTGCTGGTGGCGCTGAACGAGATCCGGCTTGCCAAAGGCCTTGGCAGCCGCCTGCTGGCGCGGGCCCCCGCCCTGCAACCGGCTGTCGCCACCCTGCACGGGTTTTCGCCGGGTCTTGTTGCTGCGGTAACCTTTGGCTTCGGGGTGTGGCTGCTTCTGATCACCATGCTTCCCACGGTGCGTGCCGCAGCAATCTCTGAAGGCGATATTGTCGGCGCCCTGCTGCTGGAAGGCGGCACCCTTGCTTCGGCCATTGCCGGGGTTGCCCTGATCATCGTTTCGCATGGCCTTGCGCTTCGGGTTTCCTCGGCCTGGTGGTTTGCCGTCGGCGCCCTGCTGGCCGGGGCTGTGGCGTCGCTTCTGAATGACTTTGGTGCCCAGAACGCAGCCTTCCTTGGCGCGGGCGCGCTTGTGCTTCTTCCCTTCCGCAAGGCATTCGACCGCCCTGGTCAGCTGACCTCGGGTGTCTTTGATCTTCGCTGGTTTGCCACGGTCATCGGGGCGGGCGCGGCCGCGGCGGCGTTCTTTTTCTTCATCCACAAGGCCGTTCCTTATTCTAACGATCTGTGGTCCGAATTTTCGCGGGACTCAAACACGCCACGGGCCTTGCGCGCGGGGCTTGCGGCAACGGCATTGCTGTTCTTTTTCGGCATCTATCTGCTGACCCGCCCGATCCGAAAGGATCTGACCAAAGATCCCGAACCCGATGCCCTGCCCCATGCTGCCGGTCTTTGTGCCGGGGCGGATGACCCGCAATGCTGGCTTAGCCAGACCGGGGACAAGCGGTTCCTGTTTTCTGACAGCGGCAATGCCTTTCTCATGTACGGCATTCATGGGGCATCATGGATCGTGCTTGGCGATCCGGTGGGCAAGGTGGAAGAGTTTGAGGCGCTGGTCTGGTCCTTTGCCGATCAGGCCACCCGCGCCAACGCGCGCCCGGTCTTTTATGAAGTCAGTGCCAGCAACCTGCCGCTGTGGGTGGAGCTTGGCCTGACGCTTCACAAGATCGGCGAGGAAGCGGTTATCCGCCTGCCGGAGTTCAGCCTTGCCGGCGGCAGGTTCAAGAACATGCGCACGGCGATGAACAAGCGCCAACGGGACGGGTACGAATTCGCCTTGCTTTCGGCACCCCATGACGTGGCCCTGATCGACGAATTGGCCGTTATCTCGGATGCGTGGCTGGGCGGCAAGACGGGCCGCGAAAAGGGATTTTCGGTTGGCCGGTTCGACCCCGCCTATCTTGCGCTGTTCGATATTGCCGTTGTGCGCAAGGATGGCAGGGTCATCGCCTTTGCCAATGTCATGAAAGGCAAGGGCGGGCGCAATATCACGGTCGATCTGATGCGCTACTTGCCCGAGGAAGCATCCGGCCTGATGGAGTTCATGTTCCTCAGCCTGATCGAGCATTACCGGGATGAAGGGGCCGAAGAATTCAGTCTTGGGATGGCGCCGCTTTCCGGTTTGTCCGAAAGGTCGGTGTCCCGTTCCTGGAACCGCTTCGGGCGGCTGATCTATCGCCACGGGGGCGCATTCTACAATTTTGAGGGGCTGCGGGCCTTCAAGCAGAAGTTCCAGCCCGAATGGCGCCCGCGCTATCTGGCAATTCCGCCCAATATCTCGCCCCTGCGCGCCATGGGTGATGTTGCCCTGCTGATCGCGGGTTCGGCACGCGGGTTGATCGCGAAATAGGTTCCCCTGCCTGAATTCCCTCGTCTCATCCTGGCCTTTCCCGGAAAAGGTTGGAGAGCATGAAGCAGGGAACCAAAAGGTGTATCGCCGCGTGGCCGGTTGGTAACAGCTTTCGCTCATCCGGGTGTCGGGGATTGGCCAGTTCCAAACGGATCATCATGCACTTACCCTAGCAGCAACAGGAAAGGATGGTGTGCGACGTGCGGTCTGCGATCTGTTGCGCGACGGATCCGACAACAGCGCGGCGCAGTCCGGAATGGCGGTGCCGACCGATGGCAATCGCATCCGCCCCGATCTCATCCGCGACAGCGATCAGCGTTTCTGCCACCTTGCCGGTTCGGACCAGACGCGCCGCGCCCGTGTAGCCTTTGGCGGACGCCTTGGTCAGTGCGATGGACAGGCAGCGCTCGGCGGCCTCGGGCAGAAGCGGGACAGGTTCCTCGCCAAGGCCTTCGACCTGCATGTATCCGACTAGCGCCGGATCGGGTATTCCCGCGCGGGCCACCGCGACAAAGGTCAACCGCGCACCCAAGGTGCGGGCCAGATCGGCCGCCCGGTCGGCCGCGACGCATGCCGGGGCCGAGCCATCGACGCCGCAGAGGATATGGGTGATCCCGCCACTCATGACAGCCAGGCCTGATAGAGAAGCCCGCTTGACAGCGAGCCGATCAGGGCAAAGGCGATGTAGAGCGCAAAGACCGGACGCTTGACCAGCGCGAAGACCGCGATGGCCGCAGGCAGCGAGGTGACACCCCCGGCAACGAGGAAGGCAAGCCCTGCACCCGGCGCCATCCCCTGCTCGATCAGTCCAGACACCAGCGGCAGCGCCGCGTAGCCGTTCAGATAGGCCGGAACACCCACCAGCGTTGCTGTCAGAACCGGGGCAAACCCTTCGCCACCCAGGGCCGAGGCGACCCAGTCCGCCGGGACATAGGCCAGCATCAGGCTTTCGAGCAGAAAGGCCAGAGTCAGCCATTTCAGCAGGAACAGGGTTGACGACAGCGCTTCCTTGCGGAACTTCGCGCGCCGCGCCGGTTCTTGCCAGAAGCGCCACGCGACCTTCCCGGGCCTGCGCACCGCCGACGCCCCGCAGCCGCCATTGCCGACGCCCGGGCGCAATGGATCGGACAGGTTCCCTGCCCGCGACAGGGCAAAGGTGACATAGCCGCCGAACACCCCAAGCCCGATGGCCGCCAAGGTTTTGGCGATGGCAAACTCGCCGCCCAGAAGACCCGATGTCAGCACGAACATCGAGGGGTCGATGACGGGCGAGGCCAGCCAGAAGGCCATGACCGCCGACAAGGGCACGCCCATGGACAAGAGCGCCGCGATCAGCGGGATCACGCCGCAGGAACAGAAGGGCGACAGCGCGCCAAAGGCCGCCACGACCGCGATCATCGTCAGGGGTGATCCGGCGAAGACCCGGGCGATCAGGTTGTCAGCCCCGCTGGCCGTGGCATAGGCCGCGACCGCAATCGACAGGGCAAGGAACGGCGCTGTGTCGATCAGGGCCCCGGCCACGAACCGGCTGCTGGTCAGCGCCTGCCCCGGGGCAAGGACGAAGACGACGAGCAGGATCGCCAGACTGACAAGCCAGACGCGGTGGCGCGAGGCGAACCGGCGGATCGTGTCGCCGATGCTTGGTTCGGGGGTAGCTGATAGATCCAACATAGCGACTACTCCGGTTTTATGGTTATGATGATCAAAAAAAGGTCAGGCGGCATCCGTCCGGCGCTGCACCCCGGAACAGCATTCTTCTTGCAGGTAGGCGGTGATCCTTGCCATGGCCGCAAAGTCCGGTCGGTTGATGACCTCTCGCCCCTGCCTCTCCTGGATCACCAGACCGGACTGGACCAGCATCCGCAGGTGATGCGCCAGCGTCGACGCGGGAAGGCCCAACTCCTCCACCAATTGTCCCACGCTCAGCCCGGTATCCCCGGCGCGCACAAGCAGCCGATAGACCCCAAGGCGCGCTTCATGCCCGAGAGAGGCCAAGGCTTGTGCGATCTGTTTGGCGTGTGCAGGGTTCGTCATGTCGCTTAACATAACTATATTTCTAGTGATGTAAACGGGATTCGGCATGATGGCGGTTCCCGATGGAAGCAGAGGGGAACGTCCGGTTACAAGGCAATGACGAAGACTGCCGGCTTCTGCGAAGATTGTGATGTGCAGCGGGACGCAAGAGGACTGGCCGCGGTGCTGGCTGCAACCCGCCACGACCACGCTGGCCCCTCACAACCAAGTGACCGGGCCTTTTGTGGCAGCGGCAGATCTGACCCTAATTCCTTGAGGGCCAGAGGATCTGGCCGGGCCTCTTCCCCTCTGATCGGCGCGATCCTGTGGGCATACCGCTTTCGCAATTCCGGGGGGCAGGTCAGTGTAACAAGAAATACAGCTCTGTGCGGTTGAACCTGCACATCAGCAGATTTGACCAACTGTCGGGACCACGAGGGAAAGATGCCGGGAATTTTCAAGAGAAGCGGTCAGGTTTCTGTCGCGGCGGTTCTTTGGATCGCTGTAGCCACAGCCGGAACCGCATGGGCCGAGGCTATTCCGCTTTAAGGCTGGACCCATCAGAAATTCCACCTTTTCGGGGGGAACAACTGGCAACAGAGCCCTGCGCGGATTTCTGTCACGTCTGATGACAGCGTTTCGCTGCTTTGGCGTGCCGTGCCCGAAAGTTTGCGTTCGGCATCAAGCGCTACTTGGACGTGGCGTGTTGAAGACGGGGTTCCGCCGACCGATCTGTCGCAAAAGGGGGGCGATGACAGGAACCAGTCGCTCTATTTCATCTTTGCACCGCAAGAGGTGGCGGCAAATCTGGATGACCTTGGCATAAGGGGCCTGCTGAAGCAGCCTGACATCAGGGTGCTGATGTATGTCTGGGGTGGGCTGCACGCCCGGGGCGACCGGGTGCCAAGCCCGTACCTTGGCGCGCGGGGCATGAGCATAGTCCTGCGACCGGCAGGGGGCGGTGAGTATGCGGAAACCGTTGACCTTCGATCCGATCTTGAACGCATTTACGGGCAACGGGATTTGTCGTTGATCGGCCTCGCCCTCAGTGCCGACTCGGACGATACGCAATCGCGCATCCGGGCGGAAATCTCGGACCTTCGCCTTTCCGGCGCCCCGTGACGGGATCACGGGGCAAACAGGATCGTCGCGCAAGAGGCATGCGGGCGCTGATCCCGCTGAAAGCTGCCGCGCCCCCATAGTGCAGTTCTGGATGAACCAGAACCACACAGGCCCGCAAGATCGCTGCGTCGCCTCACACAGATTTTGACTGTGCCGCAGGGGCGCCGGCATTGGCCAGCACGCGCTTGCGGTTGAACACCTTTGCGACAAGCACGAAGAAAAGCGGCACGAACAATACGCCAAGCACGGTGCCCGTGATCGTCCCGCCCAGAACCGCATAGCCTACGGCTGTCCGCCCGCCCGCGCCCGCGCCGGTTGACAGCACAAGCGGAACCACGCCCAGCGAAAAGGCGAGCGAGGTCATGATGATGGGCCGGAAACGCTGGCGTGCTGCCTCATTGACGGCCGAGAATAGATCCTCGCCCGCTTCGAAACGTTCTCGCGCGAATTCGACGATCAGGATCGCGTTCTTGCCGGTGAGGCCAATCACCGTCAGCAGGCCCACCTGGAAGAAGACCCCGTTTTCGAACCCGAACAAATATGCCGCGGCCATCGTGCCAAGCACGCCGATCGGCATGACAAGCATGACCGAGAATGGAATGGCCCAGCTTTCATAAAGTGCCGCAAGGCAAAGGAAGATGGCTGCCAGCGACAGCGCATACAGCAACGGCGCCGAACCGCCGGATTCCTGCTCTTCAAGCGAAAGGCCGGTCCATGCGACGCTGTAGCCGGGGGGTAGTTGCTGAACCAGCCGCTCCATTTCGGCAATCGCCTCACCGGTGGAAACACCCGGCGCCGGCGATCCCTGAATCTGCATTGATGGCACGCCATTATACCGTGTCAGGCTTTGCGGGCCGTATTCCCAGCTTTCGCTGGTAAAGTTGGCAAAGGGCACAAGCTCGCCCCCGGCGTTGCGCACGCGCCATTTTTGCAGATCGGACGGGTTTGCCCGGCTATCGGGTTCGCCCTGCACATAAACGCGCTTGATCCGCCCGTTATCGTTGAAATCGTTCACATAGGTTCCGGCCCATGCGATGTTCAGCATGGTGCCCACAGAGGCCGGGGTCACGCCCAGGGCGCCGGCTGCGCGCCAGTCGATGTTCAGCCTGAACTGCGCCGCGTCCTCAAGCCCCGAGGGCCGGGCTGAGGCGATCAACGGGCTTTCGGCCGCGAGGCCAAGCAACTGGTTCCGTGCGTTCAGAAGCTGTTCATGCGTCTGCCCGCCCTGCGCCTGAAGATAGAAGTCGAAGCCCGAAACGTTGCCCAGTTCGATCACCGAAGGCGGCACGATGGGAAAGACCTGCGCATCGCGGATGCCCATGAAGGCGGGGAATGCCCGGCCGGCGACAGCCTGCACCGATTGCCCGGGTGCGGGGCGTTCGTCCCAGTTCTTCAGGCGGGCAAAGGCAAGGCCCATGTTCTGCCCCTGACCTGCAAAGCTGAAACCCACCACGCCAAAGATGGATTCCACATTTTCGGACTCGGCGGTGTTGAAATGGGTTTCGACCTGCCTCAGCACCTCTTGCGTGCGCTCGACGGTGGCACCGGTGGGGCCCTGGATCAGCGTCAGCAGGATGCCCTGGTCCTCGGCCGGCAGAAAGCCGGTGGGTGTCTTGTCGAAAAGGTAGACCATGCCGTAGCCCATGACCCCATAGATCACCAGCACGCGCAGCGGCCGCCGGATCAGGTAGCCCACCGTTCCCGCATAGCCGCCTGTCAGCCGGTCGAACCCGGCGTTGAACCAGCCCAACGGCCCGCGTCGCGCGCCATGGGCGTCCTTGGGTCGCAGGATCGTGGCGCATAACGCCGGCGTCAGCGTCAGCGCCACCAACACCGACAATCCCATGGCCGAGACGATGGTGATCGAGAATTGGCGGTAGATCACCCCCGTGGACCCGCCGAAGAAGGCCATCGGCACGAAGACCGCCGAAAGAACAAGCGCGATGCCGATCAGCGCGCCTGTGATCTGGCCCATCGACTTGCGCGTCGCTTCGCGCGGGGAAAGGCCCTCTTCCTCCATGATCCGTTCGACGTTTTCGACCACGACGATGGCGTCGTCGACCAGAAGGCCGATGGCCAGCACCATGGCCAGCATGGTCAGCGTGTTGATCGTGAACCCGGCAAGGGAAAGGATGGCAAAGGTGCCAAGGATGACGACCGGCACGGCCAGCGTGGGGATCAGCGTGGCGCGGATGTTTTGCAGGAACAAAAGCATCACGATGAAGACCAGACCAATCGCCTCGAACAGGGTTTTCTGCACCTCATTGATCGAAATCTCGATAAATGGCGTCGTATCATAGGGGATGACGTAGCTGACGCCCGCGGGGAAGAACTGAGAGTATTCGGCAATGCGTTCCTTGACGCGTTCGGCGGTGTCCAGCGCGTTGGCGCCCGACGCAAGGTTCAGCGCCATCCCCGAAGACGGCTGGCCGTTGTATCGCGCGATGGTGGCATAGTTCTCTGCGCCGATTTCGACCCGCGCAACATCCTGCAATAGCACCAGCCCGCCATCGGTTTCCGCGCGCAGGACGATGTTGCGGAAATCTTCGGGCGTGGACAGCAGCGATTGCGCGGTGATCGTTGCGTTCAACTGCTGGCCCTCGGGCGCGGGAAGGCTGCCGAAGGCCCCGGCCGAAATCTGCGCATTCTGCGCCGAGACGGCGCTGACCACATCCGCGGGGGTCATTTCGAACGCGGCCAGCTTGTTGGGGTCAAGCCAGATCCGCATGGCATATTGCGCGCCGAAAACCTGAGCGCCGCCAACGCCTTCGATCCGGCTGAATTCGTCGACCATGTTCGTATTCAGGTAATCCGACAGGTCTGCCTGATCCAGCCGCCCGTCCTCCGAGATAAGCGCGATCACCATGAAGAAGGACGCCGAAGCTTTTTGCACGCGCACGCCCAGCCGCTGAACCGCCTCGGGCAGCAGGGGCGTTGCCTGCGCCAGCTTGTTTTGGACCTGAACCTGCGCCACATCTGGGTCCACGCCCGCCTCAAAGGTCAGGGTAATGCTGCTTGTGCCGGCCGATGTAGAGGACGAAGCCATATAGCGCATCCCGTCCAGCCCGGTCATCTGCTGTTCGATGATCTGGGTGACGGTATTGGCTACGGTTTCGGCCGAAGCCCCGGGATACTGGGCGCTGATCCGCACGGAGGGCGGGGCGATCTGCGGATACTGCGCGATGGGCAGCGTAAAGATCGACAGCAGGCCGATCCCCATGATCAGGATCGAGATCACCCATGCGAACACGGGCCGGTCGATGAAAAAGCGTGCCATCGGGGGCTCCCAGTGTTGAGGATCAGTTGCCGGTCGCGGCGGTTGCCGTGGCCTGCCGTTCTTCCGGCACGACGGTCATGCCCGGTGCCACTTTCTGAAGACCCTCGACAATCACACGGTCGCCAGAGGCAAGCCCGTCGGTCACGACCCATTGATTGCCATGGTCGCGCTCAACCGTCAGTTCGCGCGTTTCCACCTGATTCTGGGCATTCACCACCATGGCAATCGGACGGCCCCGGCGGTCCCGCGTGACCGCTTCCTGCGGGGTCAGGATCGCGTTCTTCACCACCGCCTGCGGGACTTCCACCTGCACATACATGCCCGGCAGCAGGAACTGTTCCGGGTTGGGAAATTCCAGCCGAAGGACAATGACACCCGTTTGTTCGTTTACATAGGGCTCTGCGGCGGAAAGAACCCCCTGATGTTCATAGGTGGCATCATCCGCCAGCCGCAGCGTGACACGCGCGCCTTCTGCTTCGGGCACCTCTTGGCCGGACCGGCGCCATTCAAGAATTTCGGCCGCAGATTGCGTCACATCCACATAAACGGGGTCAAGCTTGCGGATCACGGTCAGCGCAGCCGCCTGACCAGCGGTGACCAATGCGCCCTGTGTGGCCTGACTTAGCCCGACGATCCCGGCGATCGGGGCCCTGATCGTGGTGCGCTCAAGATCGATATTGGCCGACAGCACCCGTGCCTCGGCCACCTTGACGGCGGCTTCGGCAACGTCCCGGGCCGAGATGGCCTGATCCAGCGCCTGCTGGCTGGTCACGGCACGCTGGCTCAACTCCAGCTGCCTGGCTTCTTCGCGCTGGGCCGCGCGGAACTGCGCCTGCGCTTGCGCCAGATTGGCCTCGGCCGCGGCTTTGGCTGCCTCATAGCTGGCTGCATCGATGCGATACAGCGGATCGTCGATTTCGACGGGCTTGCCCTCTTCGAACAGGCGCTCAAGAACAATGCCGCTGACCTGGGGCCGCACTTCGGCCACCCGTGAGGCAGCGACACGCCCCGGCAGGGTCGAGGTGAGCAGCACGTCACTGGCCTCGACCGTCACCACCGTCACCGGCATCGCCGGGCGCTCGCCGCCGGCTTGCTGCGCATGCCCCGCTGTTGCGCTGGCGAAAAGACCCAGCACCAGCAGCATTCGGGCGGAATGAAGAAATGTCGGCATGGCGGTTTGCTCCCGTGGAAATTCGGTGAGTGCAATCTGAATCTTTTATGCAGGCAAATAGGGAACTATACGGTTTTGTAAAGCGCCGCCACACTGCCGGTGCAAGTTTTTTCCAGAAAGCGTCAAGGATCGCGCCAATGACTGAAAAGTTGCCCGCGGAAAAAGACGTCAGGGATGCCCGCAAGCGCGGGCGCCCGGTTCAGATGTGCCCGCAAAAGCGTGAAACGCTGGTTCTGGACTGTGCGATAGAACTGCTTTCCGAACGGGCACCGGAAGATGTGACCATGGCCGATATCGCACGCCGGGCCAACATGTCCAAGCGCACGCTTTATTCCTTGTATCGCAGCCGCGAGGAATTGCTTGGCGCAGGGCTTGCCCGGATGAGCAAGGCGCTGTTCCGGCCGCTGCGCCTTGAAGAACGTGATGCGCCGCTTGAGGAAAGGCTGCGTATCCTGTTGACCTTCAACCCCCATCGCGAAAAGCCCGAGGTGGTGATCGAGATGCTTCGCACCGTCATTGCCGAAGCGCGTTCCTATCCGGAACTGAGCCGCAGCCTGAGCCGCAGTGGCCCCGCCCACGCCGCAGGGCTGGTTCGAGATGAGCTTGCCCGTGCCGTCGAAACCGGCGAAGTCGCACTTTCCGCCGACGAAATCGCTGCCGCGGCGGAACTGCTGGTCGACATGGTGGTCGGCAACGCCATTCCGGGTTTGCTGGACCCGGATCGCATACCGCGCAGCCCTGAAGAGCAAAACATTCGGCGCGACCGGGCCATCCACATCTTCCTGCACGGCGTCTGCCGTGGCAAAGCATGACCAATGCCAACCGTCCGGCCATTGGCGCGGGGTGAAAGGTCTGCGTGACGGGCGCCGGTTTGAACCGGCCCGCAAGGCAAGTTGCCCATAAGAGGCTGTTCGGGCCAGTCTTCGTGCCAGTCTTAGACCAGCCCGTATTGGGCGGCCTTGTTGCGCAGGAACGGCAGGCCACGGTCCAGCACCACATCCCGGCTTGTCGCCACCGGCCGCCAGACGGCAAGGCCCCATGCCACCTCGGGCGGCATGTCGATGAAGCTTTCCATCGCAAGCCCCCCGGAAAACCCGACCGCCCTGAGCGCGCCAAAAACCTCGTCCCAGCGCACATTGCCCTCACCGGGGGTGCCACGATCGCTTTCCGACAGGTGGATGTAACGCAGATGCGGCCCGGCATCGAGGATGCCAAGCGCCATGCCACGCTCTTCGATGTTCATGTGATAGGTGTCGAGGTGGATGAAGATGTTGTCCGACCCCACCTTTTCGATCATCTGCACCGCCTGCCAGCCGGTGTTCAGAAGGTGGTTTTCGTAGCGGTTCACGGGCTCGATCCCGAAGGCAATGCCAAGCTTGCGCGCATGGGCTGCTGCATCGGCCAGAACCCGGGCCACGGCGTCGTATTCGGCCTCCGTCGGGGGCTGTCCTGTGCGCTCTCCGATGCCGCCATAGGTCACCCCGGTCAGCGCCTGCGCCCCGATTGCGGCGCATTGATCCAGAGCATGACGCAGGAACCCCTTTGCCGCCTCGGGCTCGGTCGATGCCCGCTTGCCCTCGGGCAGCCCAAGCGAGCATACGGCGGTCATCCCCTCGCGCTCCAGCAGGCGGCGAGAGTGAGCGGTATCCACCTTTTCCGGCGACAGAAGTGCGATTTCGATGAAATCGAACCCCAAAGCCTTGCATGCCGCAACCGCCCTTTCCGACCCGGCATGATCCCATGCCATCGTCCACATCGAGGTGTGGACCCCAAATCCCTTCATGTGCCGCTCTCCTCCAGCAGGGCGCAGGCCAGCGCCTCGTCCACGATCAACCTGTTCACGAAACCCGCTGCCAGAACCGCCCGCGTTGCGCGGACCTTGCCCTGACCGGCCGCCAGAAGCGTCACCCGAGAGCGGTGCATGTCGTCCAGCCCGATAGAGGGCGCGCGGGCATTCAGGTCTGTGTCAGCCAGACCGCCCCCGGGGGTAAAGAACTTGCCGGTCGTATCGGCGACGGTGCCCGCTGCGGCAAGTTCTGCCACCTCATCGGGTGTCAGCACCCCGGTGGATTGCAAAAGTGCCTCGGGCGTGCATTCCCCGACCGAGATCACCATGTGATCGGCCGCCTTGGCCACGCAAAGCGCCTCTCGCACCATACGCTGTGCGCGGATCTGCTCTGCATCGGCGGGCGTATCGGCCAGAAACGGCGCAGGCAGAAAGACCGCGCGCCCCCCGGTCAGCGCCGCAAGCCGCAGGCAGACATCGAAAGGCGAGGTTGCCGTGGCATGGGTCATCGATCCCATCAGCGATACAAAGCACAGCCCCGGATTGCGCAGGCCCGCCAGCGCGTCGGCCATGGCTGCCATGGTCCGGCCCCAGCCCACGCCGATGGTCACCTCGCCCTCGCGTCCGATGCGTGCCAGCCAGCCCGCTGCCATCTGCCCCACTGCCCGGCGCGCGGCGGCATCGTCACCGCCCGTTTCGGGGGCGACCAGCACATTCTCCAGCGAGAAGCGCGCGGCAAGCCTGTCGGCAAGCGCCAGTGTGGCCGAGGTGCCAATTTCGATGCTGACCCGAACAAGCCCCAGATCGCGCGCCTCTTGCAGCAATCGCAAGACCTTGAAGCGCGAAAGACCCATGCGGCGACTGACATCCTCCTGGCTCATCTGGCCGACGTGATAGAGCCAAGTTGCCTGAATCAGATCGTCTCTGTCTCTCGGATTGCCAGACATGCCCACCCCTTGTCTGACGCCATCTAGCCACTTGACGTAGCCTTTCGTCAACGCATATCAACATTTGTGCAGACCTTGCACAACAGTGCATGTGCAGCATCGCAGGCGCAGAAAAGCCGGGGCTCGAACCATGACCTATGTGATCGGCATCGATGGCGGGACAGAGTCGCTGCGGGCGCATGTGTTTGATCTGTCGGGGCGGTCGCGCGGCGTGGGCAAAGGGCCCTATGCAACCAGCTTCCCTGAACCCGGTCAGGCCGAACAGAACCCCGATGACTGGTGGCACGCCGCCGGTGTTGCGGTGCGCGAGGCAGTGGCGGCGGCAGGCATCACCCCCGATCAGGTCAGTGCGCTGGCCTGCGATACGACATCATGCACGGTTGTCGCGCTGGATGCCGAAGGCCGTCCGCTGCGGCCTTGCCTGCTCTGGATGGATGTCCGCTCTCATGCCGAAGCGGCCGAAGTGGCGGCTTCCGGCAACCCGGCGCTGCGGCTGAACGGGGCCGGGTCCGGCCCGGTCAGCCCGGAATGGATGATCCCCAAGGCATTGTGGATCAAGCGCCACCAGCCCGAGCTTTGGGCGCGGGCCGCCATGGTGGGCGAGTATCAGGATTTCCTGACCTTGCGACTGACAGGCCGCTGGGTGGCCAGCCTGAACAACATCACGATGCGCTGGCATTATCAGACCGAACATGGCGGCTGGCCGCTGTCGCTGCTGGAACGTCTGGGGCTTTCCGACCTGAAGCATCGCTGGCCGGCCGAGGTGGTGGCCCCCGGTCAGGTGATCGGCCCGCTGACGGACAAGGCCGCGCACCACCTTGGCCTGCGGGCGGGTCTGCCAGTGGTGCAGGGCGGTGCCGATGCTTTCATCGGGATGATCGGCCTTGGCGTCACGCAGCCGGGCGACCTTGCCCTGATTACCGGATCTTCGCATCTGCAACTGGGCGTGGCCGCGCGGTCCGTTCATGCGCCGGGCGTCTGGGGCACCTATATGGATTGCGTCTATCCCGGCCGCCCGATCATCGAAGGCGGGCAAACCTCGACCGGGTCGGTCATTGCGTGGTTCAAGCGCAACTTTGCCGAACATATGGATTTCGATACGCTGAACGCTCAGGCGGCGGCACTTCCCCCGGGGGCCGAAGGTCTGCTGGCGGTGGACCATTTCCAGGGCAACCGGACCCCGCATACAGATGCCCTTGCGCGCGGTGCAATCACCGGCCTGTCGCTGAAGCACACGCCGGCCCATGTCTATCGGGCATTGGTGGAATCCATCTGCTTTGGCACCCGTGCCATTGTCGATGCCTTCGGACAGGCCTTTACGGCCCGGCGCATCGTGGTGGCCGGCGGGGCCACGCGGTCGCCTTTCTGGATGCAGGTTCATGCCGATACATTGGGCCTGCCGCTTGAACTGACGGAAGAGACCGAGGCGCCGGCGCTTGGCTCTGCCATCCTTGCTGCCGTTGGGGCCGGGCATTTCCCCGATATCGACACCGCCTGCGCGGCGATGGTGCGCATCGCGCGCCGGATCGAACCGGACATGGCT
>JALQTL010000310.1 GCA_023260935.1 Paracoccaceae bacterium | reverse complement strand
TTTGGCGGGGCCACCTTGTCAGCAGTGCCGTTGATGATCAGCCCCGAAGAAGGGCAGGGCGCAAGAAAGCTGAAGTCATACAGGTTCGCCGGGGGGGCCACGCTGACAAAGCCGGTGATTTCCGGGCGGCGCATCAGAAGCTGCATCCCGATCCAGGCGCCGAAGCTGAAGCCGGCCACCCAGCAATGCTTGGCGTTCTGGTTCATCGATTGCAGGTAGTCGAGCGCCGAGGCCGCATCGCTGAGTTCGCCGATGCCCTGGTCATACTCACCCTGGCTGCGCCCCACGCCGCGGAAGTTGAACCGCAGCACCGTGAAGCCAAGGTTATAAAAGGCGTAATGAAGGTTGTAGACGACCTTGTTGTTCATCGTGCCGCCATAGGCGGGGTGCGGATGCAGCACGATGGCGATGGGGGCGTCCTTGTCCTTTTGGGGATGATAGCGTCCTTCAAGACGGCCTTCGGGGCCTGCGAAGATCACTTCGGGCATATGTATCCTGCCTGTGTTTGCCGCGCGCGGTTTCTTGACGGGACCGCAGCGCGCATTTAGAACCGTTCTAAGGATAGCCGGGGCTACCCTTGGGGTCGGATTTCAGGTAATGGCCCCCAAGCCCCTCGTCAATGACTTTACGGGTCAATCCGGGGCTTTCAGGGGGAATCCGGGGCTTTTGGGGCCTTTCCCCGGCGTTTTGGGGCAATTGCGGGGTTGGACGATGAAACTGTCGACCAAGGGACGGTATGCAATGGTGGCGCTGGCCGATCTGGCGCTGGCCGAGGCGAAGTCGGGAGGCGACGATCTGGTTTCGCTGGCCGCGATCTCGAAACGGCAGGATATCTCGTTGCCCTATCTGGAACAGCTTTTCGTCAAGCTGCGCCGGGCCGGGCTGGTCGAGGCGGTGCGGGGCCCGGGGGGCGGTTACAAGCTGGCGCGCAGCCCTTCGGACATCCGCATCGCGGATGTGATGCAGGCGGTAGAGGAAACGGTGGATGCGATGCACACCGGAGCAGGGGCGTCGGGTGCCGTGTCGGGCAGCCGGGCGCAAAGCCTGACCAACCGGCTGTGGCAGGGGCTTTCGGCGCATGTCTATGTGTTCCTGCACCAGACCCGGCTTTCCGATGTGGTGAACAACGAGATGCAGCCCTGTCCGGCGGTGCCGGCGCTGTTCCGCGTGGTGGACGAGGAATGAACGCCGCGCAACACCCGCATCGGCGCAAGGGGAGCTGTGTGGTCGCCTCGGCCCTGACGGGCGGTGCCCCCGGAGGATATCTGAAGAGGGGGAAGGCATGAGGCCGCGGCTCTATCTGGACTGGAACGCCACCACCCCTCTGCGCCCCGAGGTGCGTGCAGCGATGATCGCGGCGATGGATCTGGTGGGCAACCCCTCGTCCGTCCATGCCGAGGGGCGCGCGGCCAAGTCGCTGCTGGAACGCGCGCGCGGCCAGATCGCCACCGCGCTGGGGGCCGATGGCGCCGACATCGTGTTCACCTCGGGCGCGACCGAGGCCGCGGCGCTGGCCTGTGCCGGGCGCGGGCTGCATTGCGGCGACATCGAACACGAGGCCGTCAGCGCCTGGTGCACCCCCGACCTGCCGGTGGATGCGGCGGGGCAGGTGACGGTGACCGACCCGGCGGAAACCGCGCTGCAATATGCCAATTCCGAAACCGGCATCGTGCAGGCACTGCCCGATGGGCTGGCGGTCTCTGACCTGACGCAGGCCTTTGGCAAGCTGCCCTTCGCCTTCAAC
>JALQTL010000247.1 GCA_023260935.1 Paracoccaceae bacterium | reverse complement strand
ATCTGCTCTTTGGCTTCTTTGCCAATGATCGACTGAAAGTCGCGCACCATGGCAGGATAGGGATGGGGACCGGCAACCGTACCAATACAGTAAAATGTATCACGTACATTCGTTACCCAATCGCGCAGCGCATCATTCATCGCATCCTTCAGCGTGCCGCGGCCAGATGTTACTGGCACAACCTCGGCCCCCAATAGGCGCATGCGGAACACATTGGGCGCCTGACGTTCCACATCATGCGCCCCCATATAGACCACGCATTTCAGCCCGAACTTGGCGCAGACCGTGGCCGTGGCCACCCCATGCTGGCCAGCACCCGTTTCCGCGATGATCCGGGTCTTGCCCATGCGGCGGGCAAGGATGATCTGGCCCAGCACGTTGTTGATCTTGTGCGCGCCGGTATGGTTCAGCTCATCCCGCTTCATATAGATCTTGGCACCCCCCAGATGGCGGGTCAGCCGTTCCGCGTAATACAGCGGCGAAGGCCTGCCAACATAGTGCTTCCACAGATCATCCATCTCGGCCCAGAACTCCGGGTCGGTTTTGGCGTGGTCATAGCGTTCCTCCAGTTCAAGGATCAGCGGCATCAGCGTTTCGGAAACGAAGCGCCCGCCAAAGATGCCAAACCGGCCGGATTCGTCCGGCCCGGTCATGAAACTGTTGATTCCGTCCTCGGCCATCGCGCCCTCCCGTCTCGTGCATGGTGTCGACATAGCGCGCCGCGCGGGCAAAGGAAACCTCTGCCTGTGCCGCACAGGGATTGCCTTTCGCGCCCGCAGACAGGGGCCCGGGCACGTGCTATCATGGGTGTATTCAATTCACTCATTTTCCCGCGAAAGGATAAGCCATGGCCGGCAGGACCGTCAGCTTTACCACCTTCAACCTTTACAACCTGAACGAACCCGGCCTGCCGATGTATGATGACCGCGACGGCTGGAGCCACGCGGTCTATGACCGCAAGATCGCTTGGACCGCGCGGCTGATGCAGGAGATGGAGGCCGATGTCTTCGGCTTTCAGGAGCTTTGGCACGGGGAAAGCCTTGACGCGGCCCTGAAGGCTGCGGGGCTTCAGTCGCGCTACACGCCTCTGGTGCCGCCCGGCCATACGGGGGGCAAGATCGTCTGCGCAGGCGCCGTGCTTGAAGACATTCTGGAAGGCACGCCCGAATGGATCACGGATTTTCCGGATGATTTCGTTCTGCGCAGCAAGGGCGAAGACCCGCAGACCGGCGATATCGCGGTGGCGATCAACAGCTTTTCCCGCCCCGTGCTGCGCTTCACCATCCGTCCGCGCAAGACCGGCCCGCTGATCGCGGTCTTTGTCTGCCATTTCAAATCGAAGGGGCCGACGCAGATCTGGCGCGAAAGCTGGTATGACAAGGATATTCACGGCCCCCACCGCGACGCGATCGGCGGAGCGCTTTCCACCATCCGCCGCACCGCCGAAGCCACTGCCCTGAGGATGATCCTGACGCGAGAGATGAAGGGCACCGATACGCCCGTGGTGGTGATCGGCGATCTGAACGATGGCCAGCATTCAAATACGCTGAACATCCTTTCAGGCCAGCCACGCTTTTTGACCGCACTGGCCGAAGGCGGTGGGGACACCGATCTTTATACCGCCCAGACCCTGCAACAATACCGCAGCCAGACCGATGTGTATTACACCCACATCTATCAGGACACGCGGGAATCGCTGGACCACATCCTTGTCAGCCAGGAATTCTATGACAACAGCCGCCGCCGCATCTGGGCCTTTGACGGGTTGACGATCGCCAATGACCACCTGAACGATGACGGCCACAAGGAAAGCGGCACGGGCGATCACGGTGTGGTCAGGGCAGCGTTCAAATACATGCCGGCCAAGGCTGTTCTGGCCTGAGGCCGCGTCAGTCCAGCAGTTTCTTGTAGCCGATATGCGTCGGCTCATAGCCCAGCCGGTCATAGAAGGCATGGGCGCGGCCGCGGCTTTTGTCGGTGGTCAATTGCACCATGCGCGCGCCGGCCGCCCGGGCGCGTGCCTCTACCTCGGCCATCAGGGCGGCCCCGATGCCCTGCCCCCGCTGGTGCTCTGCGGTCCGCACCGCCTCGACCAGCGCGCGCGTCATGCCGGCACGCGACAGGCCGTGCAGAATGGTCAGCTGACAGGTGGCCACGATCTGCCCGCCCTTTTCGGCCACGATGATCTGGTGCATCGGCTGGGCGGCGATCCGGTCGAAAGCTTGCAGATAAGCCTCCATCCCGGCGGTTTCGCGCCCCTTGCCAAGGGGATCATCGGCCAAAAGCGCCACAAGGGCGGGCACATCCTGGCGCGTGGCCGTGCGAAAGATCATTGCCCCCCCATCAGCGCAGGATCGGCACGGTGGGCGAAAGGTTCATCGCCGCGCGGGTAAAGGCAGCAATCTTGCCAGCATCCTTGACGCCCGGCGCGGATTCCACGCCCGAAGAGACATCGACCTGCCGCGCATTGGTCAGCCGGATCGCCTCGCCCACGTTGTCGGGCGTCAGCCCGCCGGCCAGCATCCACGGTCGCAACCAGCGGCGCTGCGCCACCAGCCGCCAATCGAAGGACAACCCGTTGCCACCGGGCAGCGCCGCCCCCTTTGGCGGCTTGGCATCGACAAGGATCTGGTCAGCGACCAGCGAATAATCGAAGACCGCCGCCAGATCGCCCTCATCCGCCACCCCCACCGCCTTCATCACCGGCAAGCCATAGCGGCTGCGCACCTCGGCCACCCTGTCTGGGGTTTCGTGGCCATGCAGTTGCAGCATGTCCAGCGGCACCTGATCCACGATCTGGTCCAGTTCGGCATCGGTGGCATCCACCACCAGCGCCACCTTGGCCAGCCCCACCGGGGCCGCATGGGCAAGGCTGCGGGCCTGATCCAGCGTCAGGTTGCGCGGGCTTTTGGCAAAGAAGACAAAGCCCGCATAGGCTGCCCCCGCAGCGGCAACTGCCGCCACATCCGCAACCGTGCGCAGGCCGCAGATCTTTACCCGGATATCGGCCCCCTGCATCAGCCCGCCTTGCGCCGGTCCAGAAGGGCCAGAATGTCATCCTTCTGTTCGGGCTTGGTATCGCGCATCACGGCCAGTTCTCGTTCCAGCCGCGCCACTGCCTTGGTCTGCGTGGATGCGGCCGCGCGATGCTTGTGTTCGCGGAACCATTCCCAGACAAAGCCGATCAGGATGCCAGCCACGATGCCGCCAAAGATCACCGCGTAAAGCGGCAGGTCAACCTGCATTTGGATCCCGGAGAACGCGGCCAGATCATCGGGAAGCGCCCGCAGCGTGACGGACGAACGGTTGGCCAGCGCCAGTGTCACAAGGCAGACGGCCAAGGCCGCCAAAAGCACATATCGCAGAATGCGGATCATCGGGCGGCCTCCTTCACCGGCGTCGCGTCAACTATCGGCGCTTGCAGGGCGATGCGCAAGGGGCCGGGCCTGCGCCACGGCGCCGCCCGCGATCGCTTTTCAGCTCCAGCCTCTTCAGCTTTTGCCGTTCAGCCTGTCGCGCAGCAACTTGCCGGTCTTGAAGAAGGGAACCTTCTTGTCATCCACC
>JALQTL010000246.1 GCA_023260935.1 Paracoccaceae bacterium | reverse complement strand
GCCATGATCACTGGGCGTAGACGGTAACTTCCGGCAGATCCGTCAGGGAAAGGCCAAGCGCGCGGAAGGCGGCCAGCGACAGGTGCGCGCCGCTTTCCCCGGGGATCAGGTCCACCGCCACAGATTTCCCGCCGGCCGTGACCACGCGCCCCTTGCCGGCCGCGGGCACGATGGCCGCGCGCAGCCAGAACCCCTGTTCGGCCGGGCTGCCAAGGCTGGCCGCCACCTTGCCAAGCGCGCGTTCTCCGGTCGCGGGCGGGGCGGCAAGGGCCTGTGCCTTTTCAGCCGCGGTGGTCTGGTCCAGCACCGCAGCCGAGGCACCCTGGCCCACCCGTGCCGGGTTGGCCGGCGGGGGCGTTTCGGCCCCGGAAGCGGCCGAGGTGGATGACGGGGCATCGCGCGGGCCCAGCCTTTCCAGCACGGCACAGCCTGGCATGGCGGTAAGGGCGGCAAGAAGAAGGGTCAGGGGAACGGTGTTGCGCATGGCCCTTACGATAGTATGTCGGTCAGACGCGCACAATGGCCGCGTCGGTGCTGGACAGCACGCCAGCGGATGCCTACTTTCGCGGCATGACAGATCATGCCCCCCTGATTGATCCCTTTGCCCGCCCGATTTCCTATCTTCGGGTGTCGGTCACGGATCGCTGCGATTTTCGCTGTGTCTATTGCATGGCGGAAAACATGACCTTCCTGCCAAAGGCGGATCTTCTGACGCTGGAAGAACTGGACCGGATGTGTTCCACCTTCATCCGGCTTGGGGTGCAAAAGCTGCGCATCACAGGCGGCGAACCGCTTGTTCGCAAGGGTATCATGACCTTTTTCCGCGCCATGGGGCGGCATCTGGAAACGGGCGCCCTGAAGGAACTGACCGTCACCACCAACGGCAGCCAGCTGCGCAAGCATGCCGCCGAACTGGCGGCATGCGGGGTGCGCCGGATCAACGTTTCGCTGGATACGCTGGACCCGCAGAAATTTGCCGATATCACGCGCTGGGGACGGCTGCCGCAGGTGCTGGACGGGATCGAGGCCGCAAAGGCCGCGGGACTGCGCGTGAAGATCAATGCCGTGGCGCTGAAAGGCTTTAACGAAGACGAACAGTTTTCCATCACCGACTGGTGCGCCCGCGAAGGCCATGACCTGACCTGGATCGAGGTGATGCCGATGGGCGATCTGGGCAATGAGGACCGGCTGGATCAATACTGGCCGCTGTCGAACCTGCGGGCGCGCTATGGCGAACGCTTTACGCTGACCGATCTGGCCGAACGCACGGGCGGGCCCGCGCGATATGTCCGGCTGGAGGAGACGGGCCAGAAGATCGGCTTCATCACCCCGCTGACGCATAATTTCTGCGAAAGCTGCAACCGCGTGCGCCTGACCTGCACGGGAGAGCTTTTCATGTGCCTTGGGCTCTGAAGAACGGGACGTGGGCCGATGTGAAGACGCCCGATGGCGTCGCCATCGACAAGTCGTACCTGCGCGACCTGGATGTCACAGGCATCGGCGATACCGCACAGGTCACGATGGGTCGCGTC
>JALQTL010000358.1 GCA_023260935.1 Paracoccaceae bacterium | reverse complement strand
GCAAATATACGACTTTTTGTCGCCGAAAAAGCAGGAGAATCGCCAGTGTGGTGGATGGGGGGAGGCTTCGATTTAACCCCGTATTACGGTTTTGCTGAGGACGCTATTCATTGGCATCGGGTTGCCAAGGGCGCCTGTGATCCCTTTGGTGAGGATGTGTACTCCAAATACAAATCGTGGTGCGACGAGTACTTCTTTTTAAAACATCGTGGCGAGTCTAGAGGTGTCGGCGGGCTTTTCTTCGACGATCTTGATCCGGCCGTTGTCGCCGCCTTTGACGCGACGGTGACCCGCCTTGCCGCAACAGGGGCCCGCATTCGCCGCATCGCCCTTGCCGAACTGCGCGAGACAGCCGACATCATCGCCCGTCTTGGCCCCATGACCTCGGTAGAGGCAAAGCTTGTCCACCGCGACCGGCTGGACAGCCCGGACGAGGCGCGGATCGATGCCCGCGTCATCCGGCGTATCCGCATGGCTGACCGGATGTCCGCCGTCGACCTGTGGGAGCTTCAGACCCATCGCCGTCGTCTGATCGCGCAGGTGAACGACCGTCTGGGTGGCGCGCTTTTGATCTGTCCCACCACCCCCAGCGTGGCCATGCCGATTGCCCCGCTGGAGGCGGATGTAGAGGTCTTCTTCCATCACAATTTCCGCACCCTCAGGAACACTGCCTTGGGCAATTTCCTTGACTGGTGCGGTCTGTCTGTGCCGAACGGCACCGATGCCGACGGCATGCCCACGGGCCTGATGATCTGCGCCCCGCATGGCCGCGACCGCCACCTTCTATCCGCCGGACTGGCGCTGGAAAGCGCGATCCGTGGCTGAGACGTGACTTAACCCGCGGCAGAGAGAGCGCTGCCGCGACCACTACAGGCAACAGGAGGACTATACGAATGGCAAAGAAGATCATGTGCGCCTTCGGCACCGATATTGACTCGGTGGCGGGCTGGATCGGTTCCTATGGCGGCGGCGACAGCCCCTCTGACATCCAGCGCGGCATCTTCGCGACAGAGGTGGGCGTGCCGCGTCTGCTGCGTCTGTTCAAGAAATACGATCTGAAAACCTCGTTCTTCATCCCCGGCCATTCGCTGGAAACCTTCCCGAAAGAGATGGAGATGATCGTCAAGGACGGTCATGAGGTGGGCGCGCATGGGTATCTGCACGAAAACCCCATCGCCATGACCCCGACCCAGGAAGAGGACGTGCTGGTCAAATCGATCGAGCTGATCAAGGGCTTGACCGGCCAAGCGCCGCGCGGCTATGTGGCGCCTTGGTGGGAAATGTCGAACTCGACCGCCGCGCTTTTGCTCAAGCACGGTTTCACCTATGACCACTCGCAAGGCTATCGCGACTTCCAGCCGTTCTATGCTCGCGTGGGCGACAGCTGGAACACGATCGACTATTCCAAGTCGGCCAAGGATTGGATGCATCCGCTGAAGCATGGCACCGAAATCGACCTCGTCGATATCGCGGCGAACTGGTATGTCGATGACTTGCCGCCGATGATGTTCATGAAGAAATCGCCCAACAGCCATGGCTTCGTGAACCCGCGCGACATTGAAGAACTGTGGCGCGACCAGTTCGACTGGGTCTACCGCGAGATGGATTATGCCGTCTTTGCCTTTACCATCCACCCCGACGTGGCTGGCCGCCCCCAGGTTCTGCTGATGCTGGAACGTCTGATCGAATACATCAGCAAGCATTCGGGCGTGGAATGGGCCACGTTCGAGGAGATCGCCAATGACTTCCGCAAGCGGTATCCCTTTGCGTCGGGCCAGCGCCCCGAAGTGATCTGACAAAAGAGCAGGGGGGCGAAAGCCCCCCTGCCTTCAAGCGGGAGGACGGTTATGTGTAACGCCTGCGGTAACCCCGCCGCACCCGGACACTGGACAGAGGCCGGTGCCGCCTCGCCCGGGGATCGGCTTCGGGCGCGCTTTCACCGTGCTGCGCTGTTGAATTCCGTGCTGAAACCCTATGGCCTGACCGCCCATGACGGCGGTGTGGTGCCCGGTATCCAACTGGGTACGCTGTCGGGGGCTCAGACCATCGTGCACAATCTGGAAGAAGTCTGGGACGAAGCTGCGCGTCTGGCCGGGCAGCCCATTGATCCGCTTGATCCGCGGTATCTGGGCGATGACTGATACGCGTCTGCGCCTGACGATCCTTGGCGGCTATCTGGGGTCTGGCAAAACCACATGGCTGCGCCACCAGTTGCATGTGGGTGCCTTTGGTTCCCAGGTGCATGTCGTGGTGAACGAGGCGGCCGAAGTTCCCGTCGATGATGTGCTGCTGATTGGCGCCGAAGGGATGACGCTGCTTGCGGGGGGCTGTTGCTGCTGCGCGGGGCGCGATGACCTGATAGCCGCGCTGCGGGGTCTATGCGATGCGCGCAGCCGACTGTCTGCCGATCAGCCAAGGCTTCAGCGGATCGTTCTGGAAACCAGCGGTCTGGCTGATCCGGGCGCGATCGTCGCGGCGATCCAAGGCGATCCGGTTCTGATCAATCACATCGTGGTAGACGAAACAATCGTCGCGGTCGATGCGCTGCATGCGCTTGCGCAGCTTGCCACCGAACCGCTGGGGCGCCGTCAGGTTGGCGCGGCGGACAGGTTGGTTCTGACCAAGACAGATGCCTGCGAAACGTCGGCGCTGGATACGCTGCGCGCGACGCTCGCCACGCTGAACGGCCATGCGACCATGTCCGCGGCAGTTCTGGGCGAACCCATGTCTCTGCCACCCCTTTCCTCCGATGTGGGCCCGTTTGCGCTGCCCGCCCTGTCGGATGAGGATGCCCGTGGCCCGATCCAGCCCACGCAGGTTGCCATTCCCGATGGCATGGACTGGTCGGCCTTTACCCTGTGGCTTTCGGCGCTGCTGCATGCGCGGGGCGAAGATCTTGTACGCGTCAAGGGGGTCGTGCGCACCCCCGCAGGGCGGCTTTTGCTGCAAACCGTGCGCAAGGTTGTGCAATCGCCCGAAATCCTGCCCGAACGGGAGGATGGCAAGGGTGATGACAGCAATGACAACCGCATCGTCTTTATCGGTCGCGGCTACCGCCCGCCAGATCTGGCAAGGTCGCTCAACCGCTTCCTTGGTCTGCCCCCTCCGAAACCACAGTGAGCCATCCCATGTCCGCCATCACCATCCGTCCCCTTCGTGCCGAAGACCGCGCCGATTGGGTGCGCCTGTGGACCGGCTATCTTGACTACTACAAGACCACCGTGCCCGAGGCCGTCTATGACAGCACCTTTGCGCGACTGCTGGGGGATGATCCGCAGGATTTCAGCTGCCTGATCGCCGAGATGGCTGGCCGCTCCGTCGGGCTGGTTCACTTTCTCTTTCACAGGCATTGCTGGAAGATCGAAAATGTCTGCTATCTGCAAGATCTTTACGCGGATCCCGAGGTGCGCGGGGCTGGTGTCGGGCGCGCCCTGATCGAGGCCGTTTATGCCGCCGCCGATGCGAATGGCACGCCTGCTGTCTATTGGCTGACACAGGATTTCAACGAAACTGCGCGCCGCCTTTATGACCGGATCGCGCAGGTCACCCCCTTCATTCGCTACAATCGCAAGCTCTGACAAGCCTGACCTTGCCCCGCGCCAGCGCCGGGGCAAGGCTGTGGCTTTGCGGTTCTGCCGCTGAGGCCTTTGCCCTCTCAGCCCCTGTTCTTGCGATAGCTGTCCTTGAGCGCGATCAGATCGCCGTCGAAGCGGAAGATATCGCAACCCTGCACATCCACCCGCTTGCCTGCCCGGTCTGTCCCGACAAAGCGCCATTCCGACAGGCCCGTATCCCCCATGACATGATGGCTGTCCGCGGTCCAAGCCGCCTCGGGAAAACTGTCGAACATTCCAGTATAGGCGGCGCGCACCGCCTCGCGCCCGGCAAAGCGCCGCCCCTCGGCGTCCGGCCCGGAAGAGGCGTGAAAGGCACAGTCGGCCGCCATGCAGGCCATCAGCGCGTCAACGTCGCGCGCGTTCCATGCCGCCATGAAGCGGATGAGCGTGTCGCGGCGCCGGCTGGCCGTATGATCTGCAACCGTCTCGACCTCCAGAAATGCCAGCGGGGCGGTGCCGGCATTGCTGACGTTGTGGTGCACACCCTCTCGCCGTGAATAGGGCAGGCCTTGCGTCAGCGCCGCCGTCCGGGTCGTGCCGCCCGGTTCTTCAAGCCCCAGCGTGCCATCGGTCAGCGGCACGATCACATAATCATGGCCATGCACATGCCAGCCTGTCTCGGCCCCCGGAGCAAAGCGCCATTCGGTCACCTTGAAGCGGTCATCATCGATATGCACAACGGGTTCGGCGGCGGGTCTGGTCATCGGTCAACCTTTCATCATGTAGGGCGGATCGCTATCGGGCAGTTGCCCCGGCCCGGGGTGGCGCCAGATCTCCATCGGGCCAAGGCGGACATGCTGGAACAAGCCTTCGAACCGGCAGTCCATGCGTTGCGCCAGCCGGATGGACCGGGCATTGCCCGGGTCGATCAGGCTGACGGCGGTGGTCCAGCCAAGCTGATGATAGGCATAATGGCGCGCGGCCAGTGCGGCCTCATAGGCGATGCCGCGCCCCTCGGCGTGATCCATCATCACCCAGCCCACCTCTGGCTCCAGCCATCCTTCAGGAAACCAAAGCCCGACATGGCCGCAAAAGCGCCCTGTCTGGCGCTCTTCCACTGCCCAGAAGCCATAGCCGCGCAGCGCCCAATGCCCCAGATGTGTCGCAAGCCCGCGCCAAGCCATTTCGGCCGACAGCGGGCCACCGATGAATCGCGACCGTTCGGTCTGATAGAACGCTGAAAAGACGGAAAAATCCTCTTGCCGATATTCCCTCAGCAGAAGGTTTTCCGTCGTCAGCCGAGGGATCGTTACGGTAAAATGCGACATGGGAGACCAACCATTTTGGCGCATGATGCCCGCTTTTGCGGCGCCGTGAAATACCCATGCATGCAAGCAGTTATCGGTCCTGCATTTGGCTTTGTCCGAAAGGGAAGGAAACGGATAGTGTCGCGCGGCATCACTTGTCCCCGTAGGTGGCGCCGAAACGGCTGTTTCGAGGGTAATGCCCGGCCCCATTCCCTTCGACCCCTTGGCCCCCGACAGGCGGGTTACCGGGAAAGGGTGCAAAGCATACGGGAAAGCCGAATGATCGGCACACCGCTGTGGAGCGTTGGCTGGCCACTTTTCAGGGCGGAATGGGGGAGCAGGACCAAGGGTTGCCCCGGTATTGCCTTGGTGGGGCTGGATGACGGACCGCCGCAGGGAAACGCCAAGGGCGGGGCGGGCGGTGGCGTCAGGCGGTTTCCGCGTGGGAAAGCTTCCGCACCGCCTCTTCGACGGTCAGGAAAATCTTTTCTGGCCCGATCA
>JALQTL010000164.1 GCA_023260935.1 Paracoccaceae bacterium | reverse complement strand
CGCCAGTTCCTGTTCGATGCCTGGCATATCGAAATGCTTCGCGCACTTCAGAAATCGGCCGATCCGCGCGTTGCGGAAATTGCGGCAAAGGCGGTCAAGGAAGTCTCCTATCATCTGGAACGGTCGGCCGATCTGGTCATCCGTCTGGGGGACGGCACCGATGAAAGCCACACCCGGATGCAAAAGGCGCTGAACGCGCTGTGGCCCTATACGGGTGAATTGGTCGCAGGAGATGGGGTGGATCAGGCCATGGCAGAGGCGGGTATCGCCCCCGATCTTGCCCAGCTGAAGGCCGCATGGGACCAGACCATTGCCGATGTGATGGCCGAGGCGACACTGACCCTGCCTGCGGGCACCTTCCAGCACAAGGGCGGCAAGACCGGCCGGCATACCGAGGCGCTTGGCTTCATAATTGCCGACATGCAGTTCCTGCAACGCGCCTATCCGGGCGGCGTCTGGTAAGCCATGTCCACCGCGGCGCGCCCTGATCCCGAAATGGTCTGGCACTGGCTGGCCCAGGTGCCTGACCCGGAAATTCCCGTGATCAGCCTGACCGATCTGGGGATCATCCGGGATGTAAGCTGGCAGGATGACACGCTGGTCGTGACCGTGACGCCCACCTATTCGGGCTGCCCTGCGACCAGTGTGATCAACCTTGACATCGAAGCGGCGCTCAGGGCGCATGGGGTGGAAAAGCTGCGGCTGGAACGCCGGTTGTCGCCCCCGTGGACAACCGACTGGATCAGTGCCGAGGGCCGCGAAAAGCTGCGCGCCTATGGTATCGCCCCGCCCATTGACGGCACCGCCGCCGATGGGCGCCTTCAGGGCCGCATCTCGCGGCTGGCGGGCACGTCCAATCTTGTGATCGCCTGCCCGCGCTGCGGATCGACCCATACCGAAAAGATCAGTCAGTTCGGCTCTACCCCCTGCAAGGCCAGCTATCGCTGCACCGCGTGCCTTGAACCCTTTGACTATTTCAAATGCATCTGAGGATGCGCCCGATGCTCAGACACTCCGGGAGGACATGATGTCTCGCTTTCATCCGCTGAAAGTCACCGAGGTGCGCCGCGAAACCCGCGACGCCGTGGTGGTAACGCTTGCCCCGCGCGACGAAGACCGCGCCTTGTTCGATTTCACCCAAGGCCAATATTTGACCTTCCGCCGCGCTTTTGACGGAGAAGAACTGCGCCGGTCCTATTCCATCTGCGCAGGGAAGCACGAAGGTGTGCTGAAGGTGGGCATCAAGCGCGTCGATGGCGGCACGTTCAGCACCTGGGCGAACGAGAACCTTGCCCCGGGCGACGAGATCGAGGCGATGCCGCCCATGGGCAAGTTCTTTACCCCCACCGATGCGACGGCCGAAAAGCATTACCTTGGTTTTGCCGGCGGTTCGGGGATCACCCCGGTGTTGTCAATCATCAAGACGGTTCTGGCGGATGAACCCCGGTCGCGCTTTACGCTGGTCTATGCCAACCGTGCGGTGGGGACGATCATGTTCCGCGAGGAACTGGAGGATCTGAAGAACAGCTTTCTGGGCAGGTTCTCGGTCATTCATGTGCTGGAAAGCGAGGCGCAGGAGATTGATCTGTTCACCGGCCGCGTGGATGCCGACAAGATGAAGGCGCTGTTTTCTGGCTGGATCGATCCGAAATCGGTCGATACCGCTTTCATCTGCGGCCCGGAACCGATGATGCTGGCCATTGCCGCCAGCCTTCGCGACCACGGGCTGAACGATGCGCAGATCAAGTTCGAACTTTTCGCCAGCAGCCAGCCGGGCCGGGCAAAGGCGCGGCCGGTGTCGAAAGCCGACATGGCCGGCGGCAATGCCACCGCCGCCACCGTAACGCTGGACGGCACCACCCGCAGTTTCCAGATGCCCCGGCAGGGCCAGAGCATTCTGGAAGCCGCCCTCGATAACGCCCTTGACGCACCCTATTCCTGCAAGGCGGGCGTCTGTTCCACCTGCCGCTGCAAGGTGCTGGAAGGCGAGGTGGAGATGCTGACCAACCACGCGCTTGAGGATTACGAGGTGCGGGCCGGCTATGTCCTGTCCTGCCAGAGCTTCCCGATGACCGACAAGGTCGTCGTCACCTTCGACGAGTGAGGATCAGATGACCGAGACGATGAACATCGAGGACTATCTGGCCCAAGGGGGCGTTCTGACCTCTCCCGGCAATGTGCCCGCGCGCTATCGGGGCGAGCTGATGCGGCTGATGGGTTCCTTCGTGGATAGCGAACTGGCAGCTTCGGCGGGGTTTGCGGCCAGCATCAATTTTGCGCCCGGCATCAAGGAGCGGATCGCCGCCAGCCGGATCACGCTGGAAAAGGCCGACCATGCCGAACGGGTTCTGGCGGTGATGGGCGATTTCGGCACCGATATGGCGCGCTATCAGCGCCAGCACGACTGGGCCGCCCGCGTGGCGCGCGATGCCGATCTGGGGGCCACCCGAACGGGCGGCGACATGCGGCTGTCGGTCTTCCATTACCCGATCACCGGCTGGGCCGATGCGGTGGTGATGAACGTGCTGATGGGCCTTGCGACCGGCGTGCAGATGACTGAACTGACCCGCCTGTCCTATGCCCCGCTGGCCGAGGTTTTCCGCGAGATCGCCCCGCGTGAGGCCCGCCATGCCGAACTGGGGATCGAAGGTCTTGACCGGCTTGCCGCGACGCCGGAAGGCGTGGCCGAAGCAAAGGCCGCCATCGCCTATTGGAGCCCCCGCGTTGCGGCCAGCTTCGGCCTTTCCGGATCGGAACGCCATGACCGGCTGGCCCGGCTTGGCCTGCGCCATGCCACGAACGAGGTGCTGTTGGCCCGCTGGGAAACTCTGGTTTCCGAAACGCTGGGGCCGATCGGCCTGAATTGACACCAGGGGAATGCCGGCCCTGCTCCGGGGCCGCCCCATTTCCTGACCCGAACCAAGGATTCTGCCCATGAACGCCCCGGCCCGCCCCCCGCGCCGTCTTGAAAGTCATGTCTCTGGCCGTTGGACCCCCGGCAGCCGCGATGGCCAGCCGCTGCTGGATGCTGCGACCGGCGCGGTTGTCGCCACCATCGACTCCAGCGGCATCGATTTCGCCGGCGCCTTGGCCTATGGGCGCGAAGTGGCGGGACCGAAGCTGCGGGCCATGTCGTTCCACGACCGCGCCGGCATGCTCAAGGCCCTTGGCCTGCGCTTGATGGAGCAAAAGGAAGAATTCTATACCGAAAGCCTGCACACCGGGGCCACCCGTGCCGATGGCTGGGTGGATATCGAAGGCGGCATCGGCACGATGCTGACCTTTGCCTCCAAGGCCCGCCGGGAGCTGCCCAACACCCGCGTTCTGACCGATGGTGACGTGGAAGTGCTGTCGAAGGATGGCAGCTTCGTTGCCCAGCATATCCTGACGCCTATCGAAGGGGTCGCGGTGCACATCAATGCCTTCAACTTCCCGGTCTGGGGGATGCTGGAAAAGATTGCGCCCACGCTGCTGGCTGGGGTTCCCTGCATCGTGAAACCGGCCAGCCAGACCGCCTATCTGACAGAACTGGTGGTGCGGCGCATCATTGAGACGGGCCTTCTGCCGGAAGGTGCGCTGCAACTGATCTGCGGGTCTGTCGGGGATCTGCTGGATCATGTCACCGGGCAGGATGCCGTGACCTTTACCGGTTCGGCCTGGACGGGGCGGAAGCTGAAGTCCCACCCCGTCGTGGTGGAAAACGCTGTGCGGTTCACGATGGAAGCAGACAGTCTGAACGCCACCATCCTTGGCCCCGATGCGGTGCCAGGAACGCCAGAGTTCGATCTGTTCGTGCGCGAAGTTGCGCGTGAGATGACCACGAAAGCGGGGCAGAAATGCACCGCGATCCGGCGCGTCATGGCCCCCCGCGCGCAGGTGCAGGCGGTGATCGCCGCGCTGCGCGACAGGCTGGAAAAGACGGCGCTTGGCTTGCCGGGCGCGGAGGACACGCGCATGGGCCCCCTGGCCAGCCTTGACCAGCGCGAGGAAGTGCGCGCCCGCATTCGCGATCTTCAGGCCGATGCCGAGATCGTGGCAGGCAATCCCGATGAGGTGCGCGTGACCTCTGGCGATGCCGGGGCAGGGGCCTTTCTGAACCCGGTCCTGATGTATTGCGACAAACCCTTTGCGGCGCAGGCCGTGCATGATGTCGAAGCGTTTGGCCCGGTTTCCACGGTGATGCCTTATGACGATCTGCAAGAAGCCGTAGCCTTGGCGCGCCGGGGCAAGGGGTCTTTGGTGTCATCGGTCTTTACCGACGATCCGAAGGTTGCCGAAGAAGCTGTGCTGGGCCTTGCACCCTTCCATGGCCGGGTGCTGATCGGCAACCGGGCATCGGGGAAAACGTCCACCGGGCACGGCTCGCCGCTGGCACCGCTGGTGCATGGCGGCCCCGGCCGCGCCGGTGGGGGCGAAGAAATGGGCGGCATGCGCGGCGTGAAGCATTACATGCAGCGCACCGCCGTGCAGGGCAGCCCGCGCCTTTTGTCGGCCGTTACCGGCCGTTGGGTCGAAGGGGCGGATGTGCATCACGGGCAGCACCCCTTCCGCAAGTCGCTGGCAGAGCTGCGGATCGGCGATCAGCTTGTGACTGCCAGCCGGCAGGTCACGCAAGAGGATGTAGAGCATTTCGCCCATTTCACCGGCGATACATTCTATGCCCACATGGACGAAGAGGCCGCGCGCGCCAACCCGTTCTTCCCGGGCCGCGTGGCGCATGGCTATTTGCTGTTGTCCTTTGC